>JBAXSM010000018.1:0-20103 GCA_037130715.1 Candidatus Absconditabacteria bacterium | reverse complement strand
CTGTACTGATAGAGAAATTCCTATAGAGTATTCGGAAAAATTAGGTACTCAATCTAATAGAGACCTTCAGAAAGAATGGCACGCTATCACGAAAGATAGCTTCTCAGTGGCTATGAGAAAGGTTGAGGTAGACAAAGACCATTATAGTCGTAAAGGTATCGGTGAAGTCTTCAAATATGCGGTCAAATTTTCTAAGTTAGATATTCCTCAGTTGTCCGAAGTGATAGAAATTCAACAAATCAAAAAATACCGTTTTTTTACTACATACGGTATTTTTAGAGGGTGGAAGATAGAAAGACCAGATATTGTTAATAATGATAGATTTGTGGAAAAGACTTTTGAGTTTGAAAGTGATGAATACTTATTATCTGAATCTGCTAATTAACTTGATTTGACAAAATGAAAGAATATGCTTAAATCGGCTTTAATATATAAAATATTTACTATGACATCAATTTCTGTAGCATATAATAAAAAAGGAATAGCAATAGCGGCTGATAGTGCTGCCACTACACAATCAAACGATTGAAAATATAAGATTTTTAATGCAAATAAAATCTTCAGACTATCTGAAGATAATGTATGAATATGAATATATCAGGCTGACGAAATATGAAACATACCACGAGAAATAATAATTGATTCTTATAGAAAAACATTGAAGAAAAAATTTAAAAAATTGGAGGAATATGTATATGATTTTATAGACTATGTACAAACTTCCTCATATATAGAAAATATTAAAATAGAAGATTTGATGCTTACTTATTTGGGTCTTTTAGAAAAAGATACTACTGACTTTATTACTGAGAAAAAAACAGAAGAAAAATGACAATTAACAGATGAAATAATAGCTAATTATCTTAGCGAGTATTTCTCATCTAAATTTTCTCCTTTATTAGATAGTATAGAAACAAACTGACAGCTCCCATCATATTTAGCTAAAGACAAATGAAAACATTTGCCTAAGTGTTGAAAGATAAATATTGATGAAGAGATAGTTAAAAATACATTTAGGGATTTAATTACTAAAAATAATCCAAGCCATCCTCTTTTGAGCTACTTTGATTCTATCTTTAGATGATTTCTTGTTCACCTGAGTTATACTGATATTATGAATAGCTTTACCTGATTGGTTTTTGTTTGATATTGAAATGAAGAATATTTTCCACAATCATTTCATCTCATTACTAAATTTAAGTATAGTGGAACGCTCTATTTAACCCTTTTAAAAGATGAAGATACAAAGAAAAATGGTTATGGTTGAGTAGAATGATATGCAGATTCTGAAACAATCCAAAGTTCTGTACTTTGATATAATAATAATTTGAAAGCTTTAATTTTCAAATGAGCAGATGATTGTGTATCTAAAATTTGCGAAAAAATTAAAACTGATTATAATATAGATGTAGTTTCTGATAATGTTTCTTTTATAAAATCAGACATAGAGGCTATAATAAATGATTATTGAAGAGACCAAGTTCAATCATTCTTTGGTGCAGTTAGAAATTTATCAATAGATGAACTAGGGAATGTAGTGGAAACATTAGTAAATATGTCTTCTTTCAAGAAAAGAATTAGCCAAGAAGTAGAGACAGTATGAGGAATGACTGATGTAGCTGTGATTTCAAAGTGAGATTGATTTATATGGTTGAAGAAAAAACGTTATTTTGATAAAAACGATAATCATCATTTTAAATGCTAAATGAAAAAAAGATGAAAAAAGATGAAAGTATAAAAAAAATCTCTAATAAAGAGGTAAAAACCAATGTTGTAGTACAAAAAGAGGCAGTAAAAAAAAGAGATACTACTGAAGCATTATCTATTAAAGATTTTCAAGAAAAATATTTTTGAGATTTTCTTAAAAAAGATGACAACAAACACAACAAAAAATTGCTGTTTTGTTGTCAATAATCTTAAGATATTTTTATAATTTTAGACCAAGAAGTCCTTCCTATCAGGAAGGATTTTTACTTATATTCTTCTATTGTCCAAGTTCCATCAGCTGTTATGTTGAAATAATAATCTCCAGACTTATCTATTCTTACACCAAGAGAAGAATTTGCATTTCCAATCTCATTAGCCAAGAGGCTAATATAATCTCAGTTATTATATAATAATGTCACTGAGAAATTGCTCTCTCAATTGTGGGAAAGTTTGAACTTATGTAGTCATTGAGTTAAATTAAATGGTCAAATTATTTTACCTCATACATCATTGAGTGTGCTTTGCATAACATTTACTCTAGGCGTTGAATAATCAGTTGTAATTGTCCAAGTTCCCTCAGCCGTCACATTGAATAGATAATCTCCCTCTTTTTCTATTTTTACACCGATAGATGAGCTTGTATCTCCAATCTCATTAGCCAAAAGGGCAATATAATTTCATTCACTATCCAATAGTGTGACTGAAAAATTACTTTCTCAATTATATGAAAGTTTGAATTTATGTAATCATTGAGTCAAATGGATTGATGATGTTATCTTTTTCCCTGCATCAGTTAGCGTTATTTCTTTGTTTGATGATGAGTTTGGTATAATGGGACTTACAGCTCCTGTATTGTCTAAATTGGAAGAATTATACAATAGTATTCCTACTTCTCATCTAGTTGTTAGTTTGTCAAAATTAGCTGTAGAGTTGAGAAGCAGTCAATTCATAATTCAAAGTTCTTGTGCTTTTTCAAAATATTTCTGTGCGAAATGTCCTTGTGTTTCGTCTTTTTGACCATCAATCATTCTGATAAGAACAGTTATTGCTTGGGCATTTGTTAGTGATTGTGTGGGCATAAACTTTCAGTTTGTTCATTGGAATAGTCCTAATTGGCAAGACTCTTTTATCAAATCTTTCAAATCTGGTCGTGCTTTACTCAAATCACTGAAATTACAAGAAGTCTTTGATGTATCAGGAGTGCGTCAAAGAATTTCAGTTGCATATTGTACGAAAAATTTAGTAGCCTCATCTCTTCTCAGGCTCTTAGTAGCCATAAAATCTGTAGCATTAGTAAATTTGGTTAATCAATTGGTATTCATCCAAGATATTGCTTGGTCTAACTGTGTATTGGCAAGAGTAAATCATCCCAAAAAAAGGATTGATGCAAGGATTAAAAATTTTTTCATATCTTTGAATTAAGAAATAAATCAACAATATTATATGCTTTTTATATTCTTTTCCTAAGGATTTAGTAAACTGGCTTTGTACCCTGCTTTTTTTGCTTCAGCTTCAGATTCAAAACACATAAATTGACTTAATTTGTTATATTGTTCTGTTCATTCTGCATAATAAATCTTATCTGATGAGAAAGTATTATAATCAAAGTATAGTCCTCATTTATAGCTACAATTTGCTACTTCATTCTTAGCTTTGGATTTAATTATGACTGGATATGTTGAATATAGTTCATTTACATAATCGTGTCCACCATCACCCATATAATAGTACCTTCAACTCACATTTTTTCCTTCTATGACTCAATTTATGTAATACATTTCACATCTGAAATCTACCTGAATATTCGGATAGAGATAATAACAATATTTTATTTGTAAATATGGTGTATTGTAATCCCACGCAAAAAAGCTTGTTTGTTTGTAGGCAAATCACGCAGAATATGATTCATAATGAGCAGATAATCTTCAAGTTATTTCATTTTTTTCTTTAGTTATAACATCAAATTTTTCTCCATCTCTTTGTATATCAAAAACCAAACCATAATCATTGTATTCCTTTTTAGGAACTGAAACTTCTATTTCCCATTTTTGATTTCTTAGTAAATCTAATGAAGATAAATCAATGCTCTTTTCTTGTGAATTAGTAGTTGTATTAGTCGTTGGAGTAGTTCCTGTGTTAGTTAGGCTATATGCATTATATAACAGTATTCCCACTTCTCATCTATTCGTTAATTTATCGAAACTAGTTGTGGAATTTAGGGTCAGTCAATTCATAATCCCAAGCTCCTGTGCTTTTTCAAAATAACCTTGTGCAAAATGTCCTTGTGTTTCATCTTTTTTGCCATCAATCATTCTAATAAGTACGGTTATTGCCTGAGCGTTTGTTAATGACTGAGTTGGCATAAATCTTCCATTAGTTCATTGGAACAAACCTAATTGACAGGATTCTTTTATCAAATCTTTCAAATCTGGTCGTGCTTTACTCAAATCACTGAAATTACAAGATGTTTTAGATGTATCAGGAGTGAGTCAAAGAATTTCAGTTGCGTATTGTACGAAAAATTTGGTAGCCTCATCTCTTCTTAGGCTATTGGTAGCCATAAAATCTGTGGCATTAGTAAATTTTGTCAGTCCGTTGTTGTTCATCCAAGATATTGCTTTGTTTAATTGTGTATCAGCGAAACTAAACGATACAAAGGAGATAAATACCACCATTAACAAATAAATCTTTTTCATAATTCTTACATTATAAAATAAAAATAGAGAAAGAACTATCATCAATAAGTAGCTCCGTTCGTTGACTGTAAATATAGAAATTCACTATAAGGAAGTCTTACAATAATTTTATCCTGTATTAGCTCAGTAATTGAAGATAACGCCATTCAACGCCCCAATAAACTAACGCTTCATATAGCAGAATTTGAAACAGAATCTGGAGAAGAAATGAAAGGTAGGTTTGTTTCATATCTTAGATACCATATTGTTATTCACTCTGGAATAGCTCCTATTGGTTGAACGACAAAGAATCCAGTTAGTTTGTAAAGAGAGGCAAGAAGAATGATTATAATTCATAATATATACCAATATTTTTTTAGTAATGATGGAAGTTTCTTCATTGTATGAATAGAGGAAATAAAAATTATTCAAGAGTTCAGTCACTAGGAGAATCTATAGTATAATAAGTATAATCTGACCCCTCATACCAATAAAAACTAGCCTTTTTGAATCTTAACAAATCTAACATATCACTTACAGCTAGGTAAGAATCTTTAATATTGCTATTTGAAGCAAAAGTTCATCCTATAAATTTCACAGTTCATCAATAACATTTAACATCTACATTATATTCCCACATAGTATTTTTAGTAAGACTACATCGTTCTGCTCTTAATTTTGGGAATACTAATTTTTGGGTAGAGATTAACTTTGTCTTTGTTTCCTTTGCTTTCTGTACGATTTTTGTGTTTTGACTATCTAAGTCTGTTTTTATTAGTCCCCATAATGCTTCTAATCTATAAGCTGTGGTAGATATTGTTGCCACATCATAAAAGCTATATCATTCTTTCATTTCCTTAATGTATCATTCTAATATATTTATCTCTCATTGAGCTTGTTCATTAGCTATTCTTTCTTTTTCTTCGTTCTCTATCCTTACTTCTTCAGCTGTTTTATTTCTTGTAATGACTATATTCTTTTCAGTAGATTTATATTCATTTTTTGCCATAAGCAATATGCTTAATGAGGTTTTTCAGGTTCAATTTAGTGAGAAATTTACTGAATTTTCTTTGTCATTTCCCGAAAAGGTTTGATTACCAACTATTACTTTTGTACTATCCGTTGTTTTATATACCAAAGTATATCAGGTAGAATCTCATATATTTCAACTTTGACTCAATATCTCTATTGTTGGTGTTGGAGCTTTGTTGTAAGCTTCTTGTCTTACAAGTTCAGCTTTATGCTCTTTTATATTGCCAATTATGTTAGCTAAGCTAGGTATGAAAAAAAATATAAATAATGCTCCAGAAATAATTGTTCTTGTTTTATGTTTTTGTCGACAGTTCCGCATTCTCATAAACATAGTCTTTATATCAGTAGTTTTGTCTTTTTTGCTTCCCAAAAATCGAATTGGAACAACAATCAAAATACTATAAAATAACGATAAAAGATTGGTAGACGAGAAAGATGAAAAATAAAATAAAAGGATAACAAACCATATGATAGAAAAAGCTCATCGCTTTATCATACGATTCGTACTGTCGGGGCTTTCGTTCATAGTTTTTTAGAAAAAATAAAAAAATGGTAGGTTATAAAGCAAAACCTGACCATCATATATGTCGCTCTTATTTTAGAATAAGGGGACGATTTACGATACCTTCAGGTTGCTTACACCATTGCATCGTTTCCCCATAAGAGAGCGTGTGCGTGAAGAATACCGCAAACCGCCCTCTTGTTCTTATGAGAGATTATATAATACAATGATGTAAGCCTGACCAATATATTTTTTCGTTTCACGAAAACAACCAAAAGTGGCTTTATTTTTTCAATGTTTTGGCTATACTACGAATGCTTTATTTTGTAATTTATAAGATATGAAAAAGGGGTGTTTAGACTATAAATCAGATTGAGTAGAATCGGCTTATTTGGACTTTATGGATTATGAAGAAAAATATCATAAAATCGTTTCTAGTGATAAGATTATTCCAAAATGAGACAGTCCACGCTTACTCAAATGGTTTGATTTTTTGTGAATACCTTATAAGGAAGAGGGCGACAAAATTAAAGTTTCGGCTCTATATGTCTTAAAAAGTTTTTTCATTTTAGAATTGTACAAGCTTTATAAAGACCCGAAGATAATAAAAAAATATTCTGAGATGTTTGATGGGCTATATATAAAAAACAAGAAATGATGACTTTATAGTTATCAATTAGAATTTTATATTTGATATGTTTTGCAGTGAATGGATGTCAATATATATGTTTTGCCTGACAGTATGCATATACTTAATGATGGAGAAGTGGAGTGGCTTAATGTTCTTTTTGGTCATATAGAGACCCATATTGTGGTGAGTTTTAGTGAGTTAGTGCAGAAAGTTTATAATAAAAAATTTGTTTCTAAATATACAAAGACTTTGACTACAGATGAAGAAGTGAAAATTTTATGTGAGATTGAAGAAAAAAACCCGAATTATAAGAAAAAACAGATAACAATAAACTTTAACCCCGATGAAACTTTGAGAGATTTAGACTTGGATGCTCACGCTCCTGTTGATAAATATCACGAAATAGATGAAGGTATGGACTTTTGAGCAATGACGAAGATAAAACACAATTGAATTGCTACTCATATTGAATTAAAAAAGAAAGTCTCATTGAAAAAGGACAAATAAATGATTATAGTTCAACTATGCCTCCCACTATAGAGGATTTCTACCAGGCTTCGTCTTGCTACCTTCTACCATAAAGGACAAGGCGTAATCAATTAAGCAATGACAGTAGAACAAGCAAGAGCAATCTTGTGAAGTGCTTATGATGTTATTGATGATGAGAAAATACTCAAAATCATCAAATTGTTCGAATCAATTAGTTTGATTCTTATAGAAAAAGAAACAACTGGTTATTAAGCCAATTCAAAAGACTATATCCAAAACGGATATAGTCTTTTTTTTACTTGCTTTTGTTATGAAAATCGCTATTATTTAGCTCAAACCGCATAAACACTTGTTTTTATGGCTTATGTACTCATATATCTTTTATATAATTAGTTCGAAGTATGAAAAAACAAAGCAGACTTGCCAAAAATTCACTCAAAAATTTCCAATTTGATGGACAAAAAGTCATTAAGCAGTGAGATGTGAAGCCGATTCAACTTAGGGCTGTTGTGTATTGTAGAGTTTCCTGAGATAAACAAGTGAAAGAATGATTTTGATTGGAAACACAAGCACAACAGTGAATTGAGTGGTGTAAAAAGCATAATCCACCGATTGAAGTAGTTAGAGTGTTTAGGGAAGAATGAGAGTCTGGTAATCATACTGTTCGTTCAGCGTTTGAAGAGGTAATAAAATTTCTCAAAGAAGAAAATAGTAAATATGTAAAAATTACTCACTTTGTATGTAGAGAACTAAGTAGAATTTCAAGACCAGACTTAGATAATGTCGGTATGGCTTTTGAGATGGAATGAAGAATAAAACAATATGGAGTAGAAATTGTTGATATTACGGGTTGAATGAATGATGCAACAGATGAAGGTAAACTTATGAAAGTGATTACTTATGCTATTGCCTGATATGATAGAAAAAATATCAACAAAAAATGTATAAATGGTAAAAGATGAAGATTGTTGGATGGATACCGACCATTTTCTTTTGTTCCTGCTGGATATAAAAGAACGATGTTAGATAAAAAATGATATATTGATGAAATAGATTGGGATGTGGCTACTATAATTAAGCAATGATTAGAGCTATTTGCTAATGACCCAACTATGAGTCAGAAAAAACTTTATGAATTTTTAATCAAAAAATGATTCAAATGACAATCTTCTGAAACAAAGGTACGACATACATATATTGAGAAAATGCTTCAACTTCATAGGCTTTATTTCTATGCAGGATATTGCATATATCCTAATCGAGATATTAACGAATTGATTCAGGGTAAACACGAATGACTTATTTCTTTGGAAACTGCCGAGAAAATAAGAAAGAAAATAGTAAAAGGGGATAAGTGAGTCAAAACACAAAAAGAAGAAGATGGCTTTATATTAAAACAGCTTATTACTTGTAAATGATGTGGAAGAAAACTTACCTGATGGAATACGCACAAAAAAAAGGCAGATGGTACGATTCAATTTTATCCTTATTATGGATGTCAATTAGACGGTTGTCCAGAAAGAGTTAATGCCCCCAAAGAAGCTTTAGAACAAAAAATTATTGATATGATTCACTCTATACAATTCCCACCTGAAATGATGAATCTTTTTGACCAAGTATTGTCGAATATGTGGTGATGAAAACAAAAAGACCGAGACAGAGAAGTGAAGCTAAAAGAAAATAGACTAAAATTTATTGAAGCAGAGAAGAAGAAGATACAGCAATATATACTGAGTGGGAAAGGTAGTGTTAGCTTACAAAATAAAATGGATGAAGATTGGGCTGAATTAGATATTGAAGGAAAACTTATTTTGGAGCAGTTAGATAACGAAGCTTTAATGAAGACAGAAAAAAATAATACATTAAAAAAAATAAGAGAACTTATTAAAAGCCCCTTAGTTTTTCGAGAACAATGAGATATGAATCTCAGAAAGCAACTTGTAGAAGTTCGATTTTCCGATAGTTTGACCTATTCTAAATCCGAATGACTTCAAACCGCCGATTCCCCAGTTCTTTACAATGTTTTATATGATTTGAAACAAAAGTTTACCCTTTTATACCCAGAGAGGGACTTGAACCCTCACGACCGCGAAGTCACCAGATTTTGAGTCTAGCATGTCTACCATTCCATCATCTGGGCATATAATTATGTGGGATTGGTGAAGTGTTTTTATGAAAAAAGAAGTAAAAATCAATTGATTTTTATGTCAAATTTAGTACATAGATGGGAATGAATCGAGCATTTATTGTTTTTATTTGATTATTCGTGTACGAAGATGGATTTGAATAAGGTAATGATTATTGGGAGAGCAACAAACAACTTACAAGTAAAAACAATCGAAAGTAGCTGAACACCTGTGGTTAACTTCACTGTAGCTACAAATAGAAAATTTAAAAATAAAGATGGTAATGTCTTAGAAGATGCGGAATATCATAGATGTGTCTCTTATGGTAAAGGCGCTGAAGTATTGGGAAAATATCTCAATAAAGGAAAAAGAATTTATATTGAAGGAAGATTAAGAACTAGAAAATGGCAAGATAGTGAAGGTTTAGAAAGATTCTCTACTGAGATTATCGTTGATAATTTTATTTTTTTGGATCCTAAGTGAACTTCTGATCATGATGGAGAAGACATAGAAGAAATCCCACATCAAATGGAAGACGAAGAATTACCATTCTAAACGTATATATGTAGTTTTTCTGTTGATATATTTCAGGACGTGATAGCATTCTGCCTCTTCTTTCCTGTTGTTTTACTATGCTTATGGCTTACTTATGATTTTCAAAAATAAACTTCAGGATATGGCGTTTGATTTGTTTGATATGATTTCGTTTCTCGTTTTTGTAGGATGAATTGTCTTGTTTATAAGATTTTTTATAGCTAATCCGTATACAGTTGTCGGAGAAAGTATGTCACCTACGTTTGAAGAAAGCGATTTTATAGTTGTGGACAAGATTACTCCTAGATTTGGTGAACTTAAAAGAGGAGATATTATCGTTTTTGTGCCTCCTGGTAAAACAGTTCCTTATATCAAAAGAGTGGTTTGAATGCCTGGTGAAACAGTAAAAATTCATGAAAATAAAGTGGAAATCTGTTCATGAACTACAACAGGATGCTTTGCTCTAGATCAATCTTATCTGCCAGCTAATGTTTGGACAGATACGAGATGCGGAATTAGTGATTTTGCTGTGACAAGTGGATACTTTGTAATGGGAGATAATAGAAGCTTTTCTACAGATTCTCGTTGTTGTTTTGGCTTGGATTGTTATAATGGTGCTAGTTATGAAGTACCATTTGCTAATATTATAGGAAAGGTGTATTTGAGGTTCTTCCCACATTTTGGGATGTTCTAGTCTTTAGTTTATTCTCTGTGATTATGAAATTTTTTTCTAATTTTGATACAAAGATTAAGTCAAAGTGTATCGAAGAAAATGTTCAAGAATATGGAGAAGAAAATGTTCTTTGTATTTCTAAAAGTGGATTATATCTCTTTATAAAAATTATTTGACCTCTTTGTGGAGCGATTATATTAGACTTAGCGTTTGTTTTTTTCTTCTATTATATCTTTGCTTATACATATTTATTACCAATTATTCTTGTGGTTCTTGTCGTTATATCTCCATTTCTCTTCGTTTTGATCGGAAGGTATATTGATTATAAGATGGATTTTGTTGTTGTTAATCCTGAGTCTCTTGTGCAATATGATCAAACAGGTTTTTTTATGAAGAAACTTGTGACTATCAATGAAAAAAGTATCAAAACAGTTACTGTTGAAAGAAAGGGTATTTTGTATAGTATGTTTGATAATTGAGATATAACATTTTTTTCTGAATGAGATGAGATCCATGGTGATATAACACTTCACTATGTTGCGAATCCTGAGAAAAAAAGACTAGAAATAGAAAAAATTATGAATAAATAGTGTATATTTTATTCCTTGTGAAAAGCCCATGGATCCTGTACTTTCTATCCCTTATGATTTATATGAATCTCCACAAGAATTGGTTATTTTGTTGCCATTGTGAGGTGTTAAAAAAGAAACTATAGCTTTGCAAATCAAAGATTATAGACTTTTGATTACGGGAGAAAGGGTGAAACCATTGGTAAAGGATAATCTTTTGCCATTGAGAGAGGATTGTTATCGAGGGAAAATAGAGCAAATGATTGATCTTCCTCCACAAGTATATTTTGATAAAATTCATAGCAAATTAACACCAGATAATACCTTACAAATTATAGTTCCTAAGGCACTTGTTCCAGAAAAAATTGCATTGGAAGTTGAGTACGACTAAAAATTAAATTATATATTAGAGGGAATTAATACCCTCTTTTTTTTATCGCCTTGCCGGCGGGGCATTACTTTCCCTCATTGCCGGGAAAGTAACCAAAGAGGCTAGTTCTTTGTGAGACTCGCTATATCGTTTAGTTTGCTATTTAAGAATGTAGTCCAGCTCAAACAATTCACAAAGAACCAAAATCATTGACTACTTCTTCTTCTTCGAGAATCTCTATTTTTTATTATCTCGATTGCTTTTTGTTGTGGAATAACTATGCTTTGTATAGTTTATTTTACTGTATCTGATGGCCAATAAAGTCTTTTTGTTTACAGGAGAAGAGAGATTTCTGCTCCAACAAGAGTTAAAAAGATGGACAGATAATTTTGCTCAAAAATATTGAGCAGAGAATGTTTTTGTGATTCGTTCAGATGCTTTTGATTTGGGTGTTATTAAACAAACGCTTGGTTGATGAGGGTTATTTTCTAGTCAAAAGCTCCTGATTATTTATTGAGTTCCTTCAGATTGAGCTCCTGATAACAAAGTCCCTAGCGCTTCTGTCGAATTGTTTGGTGATTTGTGTATCTCTGCTGATTTACAATTTTCTCCTGAGACGCTTGTAGTTCTCGTTTCTTATAAACCAGACAAGAGAACTAAATTTTATAAATATCTCGAAAAGAACGCAACAGTAAAATCATTTGAAAAACCTAAGAATCTCTGGGAAATGAAATCATATCTCAAACCATATGTCTTAGAATGGACACCTGGTTTGACTTGGTCTGATGCGACAATGACGTATTTTCTTGAGAAAGTTGGTACTGATTTGTATCATATTCAGCTTGAGTGCGATAAACTCTTGGTATATGCTCGTTTGTATAATCTTACCCAATTGGAATCCAAACATATAGATTTACTTTCTTTTGGAGTATTAGATACAAACAGTTTTGCTTTTTTTGATCTTCTTTTGGTTGATAAACTCAAAGCTTTACGTATTGTTGAAGACTCCCAAGAGCAGTGAATTCATTGGACAATGTTTGCGGGAAGCCTGTATTGGTGACTTAAATTATGGATCTTTGTTTTGGATTTAGATGCTCAGTGAATCACCGATTCCAAAATTATCTCTTCAATGACCAAATTGAGCCCATTTGCTGTGTCTAAGGCACTCAAATTACTTCCTAATTTACGTAAATCTTCCTCGTCAATTACAGCTTTCTATCGTATGTTGGTTGATCTTGATGAGGGAATAAAAACATGAAAAGTGTCAGAAGTGTTGTTTTGGATTTCCATCAAAAAAAATATTTTAGAATCATTTTAACATAGCTCCTTTATATGAAAAAAATCTTGCCTGCTTTAGTATTTGTACTGATCGTATGCTGATTGTTTCCTAGCAAAGGTTTTTCTTATTATGAAAATAAATTATACTGTAGAGTAGCCAAAGATTCTGTATTGATATCATTAAATGCTAAAGATGGACAGTTATGTAATAGATATATTAGGTCTCTAGAATTATCTATGAAAAATACCTATATGGACATGGTTGCAATTCAAAAATATATAGATAAAAGACAAGATGTTGGATATTGGAAGCCCCTTAAAGATGAAAAAACAGCGTATCTAAGTTCTTTGCAATCAGTGAGATTAAATATATTGGCTCATATGAAGTCTTTTGAATTATCTTTGCTCCAAAAATCTAAGGACTATTTTATGGCAAGCATTGCTGATTATAAAAAAAATCTTTTTGCAGCATTGACTAAATTATCAACGTCAACCGATCCTCGTAGTATATCATATATGCTTCAAATAAAACAACAAATTGATTATATCAAAGCTATGGATAATTCAGCATCTTTTGAAATATTTGCTGTTAATCTCCAAAAATATCTTTATCTCAAACAGTTATTGGTATGAAAATAGGAATTCTTACCTCATCAAATGATATGCTTGCCTTGTTTCAATTTTTGCATCATGAGGATCATGAATATGTCGTTCGATATGATGATGCGAATTGATTTTGGTGAGATTTATCTCCAGAAATAGTTGTCGATCGTGTTCGTGTGTGAATCGATTTTCTCTTGTCTAAAGGTGTCGACTCTGTTATAGTTTCTCCGGTTATTGAGCTTCTTTTGACTTCGTGAGATGTACATTATACAAGTCCAATTTCAATCTTGCCATTGTTTTCTCGTTACGTACTTGATGAATGTCTGCCTTTTTCTTTGATTGGAAAAATAGGATTTATCGGTGATTATCTGGATATTAGTATAGGGCAAAATCTTTTAAAAAATCTGACTGCTCCTTTTGTTTTGTCTGAACATCAACGTGAAATCAAGAAATTTCATTTTCCTTTCGTTTGGTGGGGGAAGGAAGTTCGTTTGTGGAAATGACTTTTGGAGAATCTTTCTTGGTCAAGTACCTTGGTCAATACTTTGATAAAAAACGATCTTAAATATTTTAAAAATGCTGCCGTAGATACTGTTATCCCTATGAATTATAGTTATTTTCTTGCACAAAAAACAATTCAGCATCTCTTTAATTTCAATAAGACGAGATTTCATTGAATAGAAAAGCTTGAAGCTGTTTTTCAAAAATTAATTACTGGGAAAACTAGTACCTATAAGGTTTCTGTATTTTATACTGGTCATGGAGAATTTTTGACTCGTAATAAGAGAGTATTGTGGCTTTTGGATAAGTGAAAATCTGGAACATTAGAGATTTCTAAGATATAATTTAGTGTTTTGTGATGATGGGAATTGCAGTTAAAATCACTCAGGCTCAAATGAGATAGCCTATTTTTTGGATAAAATATGGTACAATACAGAGACCAACTCCACATATGAGAGAGATTGTTTTTCCCTCTTTTTTTCCTACTTTGAAGAAATATACACCAATAATTCCCATAATTACTCCTGCCATAATTGTTTGAAAGGAGAATCCAGAAAGCATTCCACCTGATGCATCCTTAATACTTTGCATTGCGCTATTTGAATCCATAGATCAGCTGAGAAGATTGTTTACGGCACTATTTGTGTCTGTAGATCAGCTGATAAGAGAATTAATTTCGTCCATGTTGTTTTGTAAAATAAATATTTTCAGTATCATAGGTATTGTATAGTCATTTACAATCCTTTTACTCTCTATTGACTTTTCTCTTATTTACGCTATTATCCTTTGATAAAAACAAAATCTAAAACACTGTATATTATGGAAAAACAAGAAAACCCTAATCCTCCTATTTCCGAGGAACAGCGCTTTTTCCAATTCTTGATTCAAGAGAAACAAGGTACTTTGGAACAATTAAATTCATTATTTCCGGTTTCTGAATTGGTTCGTGAATCTCAATATATCTATCAATTTGAAATAGTTGGATATATCAAAGTTCGCAGAGGTTCAGTGATTATCCATCCCTTTATTTTTCAGAAATTTTTGGAAGAACCATTGGACTATTTGATTCGGTATTTCGAATTTAAAAAGTTTCTAAAACTTCCCAAAAATTCATGGATGCTCACGCATCAGGGTTGGAAAACTTGGAAGCATTTTTACAAAGAGCCTAATTTTTTTGAAAGCCTTAGAGGTTATTATCGTTATTATGTTTATGGTGCTTAGTATTCCCTTTATTAAAAGTTCTCAGCTGTTGTAGTTGAGAATTTTTTTATAAAATAAAAAACACTCTCCGAAACGAAGAGTGTCTTTTGATAGGATGTTTTGATTCCTTACACCGATATATCTCCTTTGATATGAGGATGTGGATTGTACTCCGTCAGTTGAAAATCTGTAATGCCAAAGTTTAAAATACTTTTAACTTCTGGATTTATCAACATTTTGGGTGCAAAGTTTGGTACTCGTGATAACTGTAGCTGTGCTTGTTCTAAATGATTGAGGTACAAGTGAGTATCTCCACCGGTCCAAACAAAATCGCCTAATTCGTACCCACATACTTGCGCCATCATCATGGTTAATAATGCATATGATGCAATATTGAATGGTACACCCAAGAAGGTATCACAAGATCTTTGATATAATTGGCATGAAAGAACTCCTTCACTTACATCAAATTGGAACAAAGCATGACATGGAGGTAAAGCCATGTTAGGTATTTCAGCTGGGTTCCATGCAGATACAATATGTCTCCGGCCACCTGGATTGTTGGTCAAAGAATTCACCACATTCATAATTTGGTCAATATGACCACCATCATAATCTGGCCATGCACGCCATTGATATCCGTAGATATGACCTAATTCCCCATCTTCATCTGCCCATTCGTTCCAGATTTTCACACCATTATCATTTAAGTACTTGATATTAGTGTCTCCAGCGAGAAACCAAATAAGTTCATGAATGATTGATTTTAGGTGAATTTTTTTAGTTGTAATACATGGGAATCCTTTTGATAGATCAAAGCGCATCTGGTGTCCAAAAACGCCAATTGTGCCTGTGCCGGTTCTATCAAGTTTGACTTTCCCTTCGGTCAGAATCCGATACAATAATTTAGCATACTCAGCATCAAATGGATTGATAGCTCCATACGCATCGAAATCTGGCTTTATCAAACCAGCTCTCATGTTTTCTAAATACTCTTTAACATTTTCCATACAATTTATTTTTAGTTTAACTTTTTGTTATCTGATTTTCTTATAGCCATATTTAAATTAAAGTCAATATAGCTAACGCTATTAATGTGTATTTTAAATTGACATTTCTTTCTATTTATTTATAGAAAACAAAATTTTATTTGTATCATGTTGTATGAGACAATGTATTAAGCATATTGAAAGGGAAATATGTATTACTATGAAACAAATTCTTGCTCAAATCGCAATTTCTAAGTATATCCTTAGTGTCTTAAAATCTTACTATATCTATCAAACATCTTTCTTTGTTGGGAGGTGTTTTTGTTTTGTGGATGTTCGCGTTATTTGATTAGATGATCGTCCAATTATATCAGATTTTTGATTGTTTTTGACGTCTATATTGTTATAGTTGATAGGTAATGTATTTATTTTTCTATGTGTGTGAATGTTTAAAACGTTGTTAAATTGGTTTTCTGGAAATTATAATGAAAAGAAGATACGTGAGATGCTCCCTTTGGTAGAACAGGCAAATTATTGGTTTGCAGAATATGAAGCTCTGACAGATGAAGATTTTCCGAAAAAAACACAAGAATTTAAAGATAGAATAGCTGCTGGTGAGACTACTGATCAGCTTCTACCTGAAGCTTTTGGGCTCGTTAAACAAGCATGTAAAAAGTTGCTTGGAAGAGAAATTACTGTAAGGGGTGAGCCTATGACTTGGGATATGGTTCCTTATGATGTTCAGCTTCTTGGTTGAATAGTTTTGCATAAAGGAATTATTTCAGAAATGAAAACCTGAGAAGGAAAAACATTGGTTGCCGTAGCGCCAGTGTATTTGAATGCTCTTGAAGGAAAGTGAGTTCATGTAGTTACTGTAAATGATTATCTAGCATCTCGTGATAGTGATTGGATGAGCTATGTATATCGTTTTCTGGGTATGACTGTGGGTTGTGTAACCAAAAAAGTTTCTCTTCAATGAAGACGTGAACTCTATGGGTGTGATATTACCTATGTAGAAAATAGTGAATTGGGATTTGATTTCTTGAGAGATAATTTGGTAAAGACTATGGGAGAAAGAAGTATGTCTTGGAGACCCATGCATTATGCGATTGTTGATGAAATAGATAGTATTTTGATTGATGAAGCAAGAACTCCGCTTATTATTTCAGAAGCGAGTGAAGAAGCTACAGAAAAATATGCATATTATGCTCAAATAGTCCGTATGCTTACGCCATGTTCTTGAAAACAAAAAATCTCAAAAGGACTTCTTAATGAACTTTTGAGTGAAAAAGAAGAACAAAAAGAAGAAGATGGAGATTATTATATTGATGAAAAAACTAAGACTGTTGCGATCAGTGGAAGATGAATTCAAAAACTTGAAGCAGTTTTGAAAGTTGAAAATCTCTATAGAGATATTGGATATGAAGAAATTCATCATATGGAAAATGCTTTGAAAGCTCAGGCTGTTTACCAATTGGATACAGAATATATCGTAGTTAATGGTGAAGTTCTTATTGTGGATGAACATACGGGACGTACAATGCCAGGAAGAAGATTTTCAGAAGGATTGCACCAAGCTATCGAAGCTAAAGAAGGTGTCCATATCCAGAGAGAATCCAAAACTTTGGCGACTATTACCTACCAAAATTTCTTCAAACAATATAAAAAGCTGGCTGGTATGACGGGTACGGCTACAACCGAAGGGGAAGAATTTGAAAAGATATATGACCTTTCTGTCTTGGAAATTCCTACAAATAAGCCGACTATTAGAGTAGATAGACATGACAAAGTATATTTCAATCAATCTGCAAAATGGAGATTTGTAAAAGAATATATCAAATTTGCTCATAGCGTAGGACAACCAATTTTGATTGGAACTTCGTCTATAGAGACATCTGAGTCTGTGTCTAGAATTTTGGAAAAAGAAAACATTGTGCATTATGTATTGAATGCTAAATTTCATGAACAAGAAGCACATATCGTAGCTCAAGCTGGTAAATTATCTAGTGTGGTTGTGGCTACCAATATGGCTGGTCGTGGAACAGATATTAAACTAGAAAAATGACTTAATGAAAAAGTTGCAGATAACTATGCGGACTGGATTATGGATCAAGTAGCTCCCAAAGCTAGTACCAAACAATCACCAGTTTCCGTTTCTGCTGTGGTATATAGTAGTATAGAAGCAGATTTGACGATAGATGGATTGATGCGTAGATGGAAATTGACTGAAGATCAAATTCAAGCTGCTCAAAAATGAACCCTATCACTTGAGAAATGTACGCTTCGTATTGTGTTTAATAAGAAAAAGAAATCACCTGAAGATGCTTTTGCAGAATTTAAGATAGCTCCTATTGGTACTGAAAAACCTGAACTCATCGAAAAAGATTTCCACTATGGATTGTTTATTCTTGGTACAGAAAAACATGAATCTCGTCGTATAGATAATCAGCTTCGTGGACGTGCAGGTAGACAGTGAGATCCTGGTGTTTCTGTATTCTTCGTAGCACTTGATGATCTGATTATGAGAAAAATGGGAGGAGAAAGAATTCAGTCTATGGCTTCTATGCTTTTGAAAAAGGATGAACTTGAATCATTGGAACTTACACAAAAACAATTTACTAGCTCTATCGTAAGATCACAGAAACAAATGGAAGCTTGGCATTTTGGAATCAGAAAACATGTCTTCGAATATGATAGCGTGATAAATAAACAAAGACAAGCAATCTACAAAAAAAGAGATGAAATATTGATGAGTGAGTCAGATCCTGAATTGCAGAAAGCTTTTGTAGAGAAGATGCTCGCTGATCTCCCTGTAAATATAGCTGATTTGGTTGCTCAACAAGTAGCGACTGCTCAAAATCTCGAACAATCCATTCCATCATTCTTGGAAGTGTTTACTAAAGAATTATGATTGTCTATGGATGCTGAGACTTTGGCTAGATTTTCAGATTTGAAATATGCTGATTTGGCTTCAGCACTAGAAAAATATGTCATCGACTATACTACTCAGAAATATCAAGCATTATCTCCAGAAGTTGTCTATCATGTGATGAGAGAAATCTATCTTTTCCAAGTGGATACTTTGTGGATGAAACATATTGATGAAATGGAATATCTTAGAGATAAGGTTGGACTTATGGGATATGCACAAATTGATCCATTGGTTATTTACAAAAAGGAAGCATTTGAGAAATTTCAATCACTTCTTTGGAGACTCAAAGCTGATGTAACTACCTTCTTGGTTGGTGTCAATCTAACTATGGACGCTGCGCCTATTCAAGTACAATCTACTCCTGACAATTATGTGCAGATGCTTGAAGCAGCTAGCAAACAATCACCAAAAACTCCAAAGATACAAAAGGCTTCCACCTCTTCTGATGATGTAGAGGTATACGAAGTAGGAAATGAACAAGAAGAACCAATTTCTCCGTATGCACGTATTTTTGAATGAACAAATCAAAAAGCTAGACCAAATGATCCATGTCCTTGCGGAAGTGGAAAGAAATATAAGAAATGTTGTGGTGCTTAGTAATTAGATATCTAAGAAAAGAGAGCGAAAGCTCTTTTTTCTTGTATTGACTTTTATCTTATAATGTATATTATTTACATATAAACATAAAATAACATATGATATGAGAAGAAAATGTAATGTATTAATTATTGGGTCTTTACAGCAAGAACCCACAGAAAAACAGTTGAAGTTTTTGGATAGCCTGGTTGCTGGTCTTTTGGAAATGGGATTCATTATCAATAATTCCAACGGGCAATTACTTGGACAGTATATAACCGCTGCGGTGCTGCGTTATGCGCTTGGTAACGGTCGTATCTATCTTGGATTAGTTCGTCAATTTGTTCCCTTGCAAAGGTCCTTGTTTCCCAAATGTATGGATGATTTTGGATCATTATCGCTTCTTCACAAAGAAGAAATGATTTCAAAATCTGACTTTGTAATTTCAATTGGTGGTTGTACTGGTACAGCCTATGAAGTAGAACTTGCAAAAGCAAAGAACAAGATTATTTCTTTTGTCCCACAATTTGGTGGATATTCGAAAGACCAGTATCCTGTTTTGGATCATGAACCGCCTGTTCCAGAAATTATTGCTGTATTCTTTGAGTAACAAAGTATACTTTATAAAAGCCCGTTCATGTTTTATGGACGGGTTTTTTGTATCTGAAAAAAGAGAGCTTTTGCTCTCTTTTATATTATAAAATTTTTATATTTTC
>JBAXSM010000017.1:0-20476 GCA_037130715.1 Candidatus Absconditabacteria bacterium | reverse complement strand
AGATAAGATTAATCAGAGTGACGCCCACAAATATATGGAAGCTCGCAAAGTTGAGTACAAAAAAGTGATCAAGAGAATCCCTGAAATTCTTATCTCATCTAGTGTAAAAGGTAGAGGAAGAAATGAAATTCTAGCATACATTGAAGACCTAGTTGCCAAAGAAAATGAGAAAGAAATTACTGAAACTATCTAAGATTCAATCAAGCACACAGAAAGACAAACCCCTTCCCTCAGCTTCGTTCGGGCATTCCCCTTATCAGGGGAAACTTCATTAGGATGAGAATGCTTGATTTTTTCTCAATGTCCCCTGACAAGCCCTAAAGGATAAAGGGAAGGGTCCCTTTAGGGTAGGGGTTTGAAAGCCCGCAAACCATAACTTTTTATTACATAGTCTTAATTATATGGCATCAAAAACCTTATTTGTATGTAGATGAAACGTAGGTAGAAGCCAAATGGCTGCTGAACTATTTGCAAAAAATACAAAGACTGAACCATATTCCGCAGGGACCAATGTTTTTGAAAAAGAGAATGAGAAACTCAAAGATATCCCACTTGCTGAACCGGTGATTAGATTTATGAAAGCAGAATGAATTGATGTCTCTGAAAATGAAAGAACACAAATTACTCCAGAACTAGCAACTCAATTTGAGAAGATTATAGTGATGGCAGAACCTGAGCATATCCCAGAGTATCTATTAAACAATACTAAGGTAGAAATCCGAGAAGTTCTTGATCCAAAGTGAATGGACGATGCTGGGTATATTGAAGTAATTAAAGAAATTAAAAATAGATTAGAAATATTAATGCAATAACCTTTAATTTATCACCACTGAATATGCACTTTAATGAATGTTGACTAAAAGATGGATTGATGAAATCATTGATCGCAAACGGATATATCGAAGCTACAGATATACAAGAAAAAGTGCTTAAACTCGCTTTGCAAGGACATAATATCGTAGGACAATCCAACACAGGTACTGGTAAAACAGCTGCCTTCCTGTTGCCAATCTTGCAAAAGATTGATACCAACGCGACTGTCCCTCAAGCCTTGATTTTGGCTCCTACCAGAGAATTGGTAACACAAATCGCTGATGAAGTCAGAAATTTAACTAAATTTTATGGTGTCAAAGTTGCTAGCCTGTATGGTGGAGCAAGTCCTTTGATCCAAAAGCAAAACCTCCAAAAGAAACCGATTATAATTGTAGCAACTCCAGGAAGATTGCTAGATTTTCTCAATCAATGAGTAATTAAACTCAACACGGTGAGTTATTTCGTTTTGGATGAAGTAGATAGAATGCTCGATATGGGATTTGTTCGTGATATCGAGAAAATCCGAGCTACGCTCAAAGGGGTGAAACAAACCTTCACCTTTAGTGCAACTCTCAGCAATGAAATCAAAACTATTATCAGATCTCATATCCCAACATATGAATTTATCAAAGTAGGGGAGGACGCTACCGTTGCCAAAATTGATCACCGTATCCTTTCTGTGGATCATGATGAGAAATTATTTAATGTGATTCACTTGCTCAACAAACACAAAAAAGATAAAATTTTGATCTTTACACATACCAAGAGAAATACCCAAGCAATTTACAAAATTTTATTGGCAGATGGCTTTTCTGTGGGAGTTCTCAATGGTGATATGAGCCAAGGGAAAAGACAATCTACCCTCAACGATTTTAAAGCAAACAAAAGCAGAATTTTGGTCACGACCGATGTGGCAGCTAGAGGATTAAATATGGAACAAGTAGCGATAGTTATCAATTTTGATGTCCCTATTGATGCTCAAAGTTATATCCACAGAATTGGAAGAACAGGAAGAAAGTGAGAAAGTGGAAGAGCAATTATGCTCGTTTCTGACCTAGAAGTTCCATTGCTCAGAGAAATTGAAAAAATTCATAAATTGAGAATTCCACATATGGAAGAAGAAGCAGTATATGACAGAGAATGACTGTATAGAAATCTCCGTCTCAATAGATCTACAGACAAAAAATGAGGAAAAAAACCTCCACAAGGACGTACATCATTCAAAAAACCACGTCCACAATATAATGTCCCAGAATTTGACGATACTCGCAGAAGAAGTGAAGCTCCAGCTGCTGCCAATCCAAATCAGCAGAGAAACTACAAGCTTCAAAGACCAAAGGCAAGACCTTCCGCTCCACAATTAGCTAAACCATTCGACAGACCAAGAAGCGACGCTCCAGGTCAACAAAGAAACTATAAATTTGATAAACCGAGATCAGAGTGATCAGCTCAATCTAGACCATTCAACTCAGATAGACCAAAAATGGACCCTTCCAAACAAAAACCTCAATCTAGACCATATAGAGGTATGGGAAAACCAAATTGAAGAACCAAAGATAGATTTTAATAAAAAAAATCCCGTTCGAAAACCTGAACGGGATTTTTATGTACATTATCTAGGATAGAATACTATTCTAGAAGTAGTAGATCGAGCCACAAGGTGGTGTAGGGGGTTCATTATTACCCTGAGAGTTACTCTGTTTGTCATCGGTCGGGGTAATAAAGAATTCACTTGTTCCACCCAAAATTTGATTTTTTCTTCGCATGTTTCTGTTTCGTTTTTTTTTTGTTTTTTGTGAATTAATTGATTATTTAATAAGGGGCAACGCTTTGTCCCATATTTTCTGAATGCTTTGCATACTTAAAGGTACCTGCAAATCTCGTGGTATCCACATGGGATTTGAATTGAGGGACAGGAAGTACATAAATATTATACCAAATGCCATGGTTTTTTTTAAATACATCCGGTCTGTCATTTGTCCATGGGACACTTCCGTGTCTAATGATGGATTTTTCATTGGTTTTGATAATATCACCATTTTGACATCGCCACTCAATTGAAAAAGTAATTTTTTCAATCTTTTTGAGCGTAAGAATTGTTAAATAAGTGACAGTATCTCCATCTGTCGTATAGACGGGCGTCATAATATCCCATACCCATACATCAGTTTTGGAGCCCAAGTTTATGATCTTTTTGTCTTGTGCAAACATAGTTGCACAGAGGGATAAGAGTATCCCAAAGCTTAGAAGGATTGTTTTCATAAAGCCGTTTATTTTTTATTTTGTGTAACGTAGAATATACACAAAAGAACTCATAAGTCAAGCCTAATGGTGATTTTCGGGGACAAAAAACCCCGTCCAAGCAAAGTGCTGACGGGGGGCTTGTCCGATTGGCGGCTCAAGGCATTTGGTTTCCCGGCCACAGTGATATATATATCGTGGTGGCTCATTACCAATGAATATATAAGAAAATATTAAAGAGTTTCAAGATTATTTACTCCTTATCTGGATCTTTACAATGTGCATGAGCGTCTTGATGACAGTGATCACAGTGAGTTTTGCGATGTAAAAGCCATTCTCCTACAAAGATCAATACTCATAGACTAATTGTTGCTAAGACAATCCACAAAAGACTATGATTATCTCATTTGTTGTGCGCTTCTACGCTTTCAATAGTGGCATATCATACATAGATATGTCCAATCATATGATACACAACTGGCAAATAGGTAGCTAAGAATTTTTGCCAGTATTTTTGTAATTTTTCTCTCCAGAATCCAGCTGCAAGGACGATAATCCAGTAGGAAATATGAACTACTCCAATTTTCTCAAATAATCCAATTTCTGGAAATTCATGAAGTACGGCAAGTACAAATAATATCTCTATAAGTATAAATACAAGTATATGCGATGAAATAGTTCTGATTTGTTTTTTCATAATCATGCAGGTGATAAAACTATTTTACTAATCTTCCTAAATTTACATCTTCTAAGTCTTTCAATTGATCGACAAATCCCTTATCATGACAGACGATCAAAAGAGCACCATCATAATTATTTAATGCTTCTGCGATAACTGGCAGGTGACGGAAATTTATGTGATTTGTAGGTTCATCCATGATCAAGAGATGCGGTTTTTGGAGTAAAAACCTTGCATAGCAGAGGAGTCATTTCTGTCCTTCAGAAAGAGAACCAATAGTATTTTTGAGTAATCCACCATTGAGCAAAAAGTGAGATGCTGCACGATAGATATCTTGATCAGAGGTATCTCCGGCAACTTCTACCAAAGCATCCCAAACAAGCATATTCATATCCAAAGCCGTGAAATCTTGACTATAATATCCAACTCTTACATCATCATGAATAAGTGCATCAGCGGTATTTCCAGCCATAAGTTTTTTGAGAAGGGTAGATTTACCAATTCCATTTGGCCCATTGAAAATATATCTTTGTCCTTTTTTGACGACAAGGCCGAGTTTATGCGTTTCTACTTCATGGCGACTATTCATAAGACCAATCTTGTGGATACTTACAATAGGACCTACAAAGTTATCAAATTCTATTTTGAATGGCAAAATTGTTTTGTCATCTTTTCTAACTTCAACTTTATTTTCTTCTGCATCTTCGACTTCATCTCTAAGTTTACTTGCGAGTTTACGCATCTTTCCTCATTTGTTTGAGAAGAAGTTGATTTTGTCTTTTGCATCAGCAATTTTCTTTTCAGCTCTAGCATTTTGCATCTTATCTTTTTCAATTTGAGCAGCAATTTGATCAACTACGTCATAGTAATCTCCTCGATATTGCTCGACTTGGCAACGTGCTTTATTTAAGTACAATACTCCATCAGTAAACAGATTCAAAAAGTCTGCATCATGGCTAATAACCACGACTGTTTTGTCATAAGAAAGCAAAAAAGAAATCAGATCTCCAATACCGGTACCATCTAGATTATTGGTTGGCTCATCTAGGAGAAGAATATCGGGATGTTGGATCAAGGCATGGGCAAGAAGTAATCTCGCTTGTTGTCCACCAGAAAATTCTCTAATTGGTTTATCAAGCGGTGCATTGAAATTTACGACCTTCAAAATATCTGTGATTTTTTTGTCCAATTGATAATCCTTTTCAGTAAATGCAGTTTCAAAGAACTCTTTGATAGAAAGATCTAACTGATCTCTAGGAATAACTTGTCTAGATGTGGCGATACTAGCGTTATTTACGATATTTATCTTTCCAGATTGAGGTTTAAGTTCTCCGGTAATCATTTTGAAAATAGTTGTCTTACCGGCACCATTTTGTCCCATAATGGTTATCTTTGTATTTTCACGGATAGAAAAATCACTATCAACCAAGATAGGATGTTTACCATCATTATAAGCAAAATTTACTCCATCAAAACGGAGAATAATAGGGCTGTTTGCACTTCACATAGATGTCTTGCAATAAAATATAAAATGTAGGATTTTTCAGTCATTAAGTATATAAAACCCCGTTTAATATACAAGACAAAAAGACTTGCTATTTTATAGAAAATATGTACAAGTGTCCAGCAAAAAATAAAAAAGAAAGATATGAACGAACAAAAGCAAAAACAAAACAAAAGTTCTCAAAAAGAAGGATTTGCAATGATGATTACATCACTTACATTAAATGAAGCAGAAGTAATGGATAGAGTATTTGATCCAGCGGGATTTAACTTTTCCTTACCCTCAAGTGGTAATTTTCAATTGTGGCAACGCTTTCATACAGAACTAAAAAAACCAGGAAATAAAGATGTTTGCTGGGGGTATGTAAAGAGAAAGAGTGCATTTTTGTGTGAAAAATACAAAGATGTAAACACAGAAAAAGAATGCGGATATATTCTCAAAAGTGGGTTAAATGATTTTATATTATCTGATATCTGTCTGCCTATAGTGGCAGGGTTAGATGAAGATGAGGTATTAGAATTATATAAACCAGTATTAGATACTTTGGATATGGTGGTGTTTGTAGATAGATCACTCACTAGTCCAGAAGTAATGAGGTATAACAGCTATCTAGGGCAAAGCAATCTGCCTGCAATTAGAGAAGTTATGCTTCGCTTATGTAAAAGGTTTCGTTGGAAAGTCATTCATCTTCAACATCGAGAACTCGAAGAGAAAGATATCCAACAACTCAAAAGACTATGTAAAAAAAGATAAGCTTTCTTATCTTAATCACACAAAAAAATACCTATCCGGTTTCGGATAGGTATTTTTATAAAGCGAATATACGATTTCATGTTACTTTTTTTCAGTCGTTTTACTTTTGAGAATCTGTAATTCTTCTTCAGTAAAAGTGAAACTTCCTACTTCAGGTAAACCAAGATTACGCAGAAGTTGTTGTAACTCTTCTACGCCTTTGGGTCCAACATAACGAAATCGTAATAAGTGTTCCCAAAAAGGGCAATCACTTTGGTTGACTAAAGTCTCTTGTTCCCATGCGAACATTTGCCAAAGATAGTGTACCTTGAGAAGATCTAAGGTATCTAGGATACGTTTATGAACTTTCATCACAGAAGTGAGTTCTGAGAGAGAAACAATAAACAGATTTGGATCGATCTTTGTATTTTTCATATCATTATATTTGAGTTTTTGTTTATAAAATAATATATCTATTTAACTATAAAAGTCAAACAAAAACAATCTTCCAGAAAATTTGCGAAATAAATAAAAATACCTATAATTACTATATTATCTTCAGCTTCTTGCTGTGGTTTTATAATTTACCCTAGTATAGTATGAAAATTACCTTTTGTGGAGCAGCCAAAATAGTGCCAGGATCATGTTACCTCGTTGAAGCAGGAACTACCAAGTTTTTGATCGATTGTGGAATGCTCCAAGGACCCAGAGAAATAACTAAAATGAACTACGATCCATTTAAATTTAATCCAAGTGAATTAGATTTTATGTTGTTGACACATGCACATATTGATCACTGTGGATTGATTCCAAAGTTGTTTATCAATGGATTTCAAGGAAAAATCTATGCGACTAGCGCAACCAAAGATTTGGTAAATATTCTTTTGCAAGATAGTGCCAAAATTCAAGCAGAAAATATTGAACAAGAAAACAGAAGAAGACAAAGAACGGGTTTTGTACCTAGAGTACCATTGTATTCTCCAGAAGATGCAGAAAAAAGTATGGAATTGTTTTCTGATGTTCCCTATAGAGAAATGACCAAAATAAATGACAATATTTCCGTGAGATACCAAGATGCAGGGCATATTATTGGATCAGCAAGTATTGAAATCTTTGTGACTGAGGGTGACAAAGTAACCAAGCTCGTATTCTCAGGTGATATCGGACAACGAGATGTCCCTATCGTCAAAGATCCAACCTTGATTGCAGAAGCAGACTATGTATTTATGGAGTCAACATACGGAGACAGACTCCACGAAGATGTCGCCAACAAAGAAGAACTTTTGCTCAAATATGTAACTGATACCTACAAGAGAGGAGGAAGACTTTTGATTCCATCATTTGCGGTAGAAAGAACTCAAGAATTGCTCTATTTCTTCAATAAGATGATTATAGATGGTAAATTTCCACAAGAAAAAATCTTCTTAGATAGTCCACTTGGACTCAAAGCTACTGAGCTGTTCAAAAAACACAAAGAATGTTTTGATACACAAGCTTTGGAAGAATATACAAATCCTTTCAATCCAGAATATCTAGAATGTCTAGAAACCGGTCTTGATTCTCAACGTATAAACAAATATGACAAACCATGTATCGTAATTGCGGGAAATGGAATGTGTACAGCGGGTAGAATTATGCACCACCTCAAACACGGTCTCTGGGATCACAAAAATACATTGCTATTTGTAGGATATCAAGCTGAAGGAACTACAGGAAGAGAGATTCTTGAAGGTGCAGAAAGAGTTCATCTTCTAGGTATGGATGTGATTGTCAAAGCTCAGATTGGTCAGATTCATAGTTTCTCTGGACATGCTGATGCTAAACAATTGATTAGATGGGCACAAGGATTTACAACAAAACCTAAGAAAGTGTATATAGTTCATGGTGAAGGTGCAGCACAAACCACACTTCAGACGAACTTGGCGACGATTGGTTTGGAATCATATATTCCTTCTATGGGCGAAACGATTGAATTATAGTATACCAAATATCACTAATCACCTCGAAAGGGGTGATTTTTTATTATAAAGAAATCTCAAAGTATTCTTGTGTATGACCGTCTATTCTTTATAGTAATGGTATATTTTTAGTATTGTTTTACCGATGGAAGCTCTCTTAGTACAGTATTGATATCGAGCATTATTTCCATTATCATTTTTCGAAGGACGAATTTCAACATTGGCGTCGTGATTTTTGATATCCACAGGATATTTTAGTTTCTGGATTTCATTTCCCATCATTTTGTTTTCATCTGTTTTGTGTGATACCTTATTATATCGATTAGGTCGCAGAGCAGCCAAATCCAAAAAGCTTATTACGTTTATAGATAAATCTCATTTTCTTTCCGATAATGTCAAAACCATGGAAAAATTGTGGAAACAACATCCTATAAAGACAATGGTTTTGGGTAAAAATGCATTTATGATTTGAGTAGCAGTTGTTATAAGTGCAGGGATGGCAAAATTACCTGTTACTCGTTTTTTTCTCTATGATATACCAGCATGTTTTCTCCAGCTTATTGTATTATTTTTGGTCTGATATTATCTCTGAAGTGGTTATATCGTAGCTACTCAGTATATGCAATATCCAAGTATTTTACTCGCAATTATAGTCATTATCTTGCGAATAATGTATCGCAACGTAAGTAAAAATATTTCTAAGAGTTTTGAAAAGTAAACTTTACAGCAACACTTAGAAAGGGAGATCTGTATCTTCTTCTACCTTAACATTTTCTACAGTAGGGACTTTGTATTCTGATAATAAGGGCATATCGTAAGACTGATTATTGATAACTTGAAGATCTTGTGTTGTTTTGTGCGATGTATATTTGTCACGTTCATTGATTTGTTCCAATGAGGAAAGATCTAAATCTTTAATATAATTCCAAGGCATATGAATGAATCACCTAGATATTTGATCTAATGATTTAAGGTGTAGAATTGTCGCATGAGATACATTACAAAATCCAGATATTGATTTAAGTTGGGGATAATCAACTACATCAGACAGATCAGTAAGAGATCAATTAATTCTAGTAATTTTATTTTTAATTTCTTGAGGAATACTAGTAAGATCTAATTCTATCGACACCTTTTTAGTTAGATAATTAATCACATTTTCTGGAGTTGTAGAAAGAGGTGTTATTTTGGGAGAACTAAATTGAGAATTGATGTCAAGTTCTGGAAATTGAGGAGAACGATATCAGTCTGAAGTCCATGAATATTGTATTCAAGAATCACATTTTAGATGATTTTCCAAGAGTTGTAAATAGTGCTTTTCAGTCACAATTCATGAATTAGTAACAATAAGTCATCTATCTTTAAAGTCTCTAGAAAGTTTTGAAACCGCCAATACAGGAACTTTTCTACTAATAGTAATTATAGCAGTCAATAGTGTTTCATAATGAGGATGCTCTTTATTGAGTATGGTAGAAGTTCCTCATTCCATAAAATCGATAGATTTTTGAGAAACTTGATAATCTAACACAACACCCTCAACCCCAGGTACCAAAAAATGGAACGTTGCTGTATAGCTAAGAAGCTTATGAAGGACAGAAATATCTGTATGTATATCAAAATAAAAATTATTACGATTACTTTTGAGAATAATTTCAGCTTCTTGTTCAGTTGATACAACAAGTTCCTGTGGTTCAACCCATCATGCATCTGTTTTTATAAAATAAGAATCACGAGCAACATAAGAAACAGGAAGTATCGTAAACATATGTTTTAAAACTTTTTTGGCTTCATCAGATTTATATACATATCATAATCGTTCAGAATTACGAAAAGAGGAAAGACTTTGAATAGATGTATTGTGATATCTCACACAAAATCAATCAACAGTAAATAGATAATTCATATCTGGATATTTTGCCAAAAGTTTATGTACAATATCCATAGATATATTTTCAGGGAGAGCTATTGCAGCATCGTCTCTAAATAACTTGAACGTTTCTGTATCAACTGTATCAATAAACTCTTGTGGAGAGTAAAATCATTGTTTTGTCCTAATCAGTGTCCCTGCTGCATATAAATGATCCAAATCTTTTATTATATATCCTGGTATTTTTTTGACTATTGTATTTAGAAAAGCAATAATAGGAGCATAGTGTTTATTACGATTATGATCATTATGAAGAGCTCTATCGACATGAGCATTTGCATATGAACTATAGGTAATTTCTTGTTCATTTCTAATACTCTCTATATATTGAGATTCTTGTTCTAAATCATTTTTCCATGTAATTACCCAAGGTCATTTTGTAAATCTAACAGAAATAATATTTTTTGAATAGCCAGGCACAAGAGAAATTGGGACCTCTACAGTAGAATTTGGGTTTAAAATACGAAGTGAATTTCAATGTCTTCTAAATAATGGAGCAAATTCTTTGGGAGAAATTATTCAATCATTGGTATACAAATATTCACCATTATCCAAATTAGTTATTCATTTGATTTGCATAATTCAGATAGTCTTAGCAAGCTCTTGAAGTTTAGTATACACAGGATCTCATTTTTCAAAATAACGAACATCATAAGCTTGAGTACGATCAAAATTATCATTTTTCAAAAGATATGCAGTAATAATTTTAGTGGTAGTAGAATAATCCAAGTGAACATCATTTACCTTAAAACGCAATACCTTTTTTGAAAGATCAGAAAGTTTTTTGAGTGCTTCAGGAGAAACAGAATCTGGTATGTGTATATCATCTCCTTGAATAATAACTAGATCATCAGATTCTCCCTTTTCAAAGAGTTCAATGAATTCATCAGGAGAAAGAAGTCATTTATTAGTAAAAAATAATCATCATGTATAAAACAAAGGATCCATCCCTTGAATAGAGGAAACCTCAAGTTGGAGACAGAGTGATTTCAATTTATTCAACAAAGACTCATCTGCTGTAGATGATTTATCCTTAATCGGCATATGAGATAGCTTCTTATTTGATAGATCATAATTGATAGAATATTCTCAATATTTATCAAAAATCAAAGATACAGAATCTATTTTACAAAGTTTTTTAATCGTTTCTTGCTCTACGTCTTCATTTACAAAAATATATTTAGATCATTGATATAGTTTGATGTTATGATTATCTTGTTGTATTGTTTTTATAAATTCCTCAGAGCAAAGAAGTCACTTATTAGTAAGCAAATATCCGTTATTATAAATAGCAAAAATATCGTTGATTTGCTCAACTTCTTGTGTTTTTGTAAGATATTTTAACGTTTCTAGCAATTGATTATAATCAGGATTTCAATCACTAATAATCGCATTTTTCTGACGATTGGTATATCATTTTACTTGGATAATTTCATGATTTGAAGGTCTGTATCCTATAGTCCAACGAGATTCTGTACCTAAACGAAGAGAGTATATATTGATTTCTCATCTTGACACAGAATTGATATAATCTGCTACACAATGTCATCACATTGACCCAGACTCTCTCTTGAGTTGTTCAAGTGTAGTTAATTTATACAATCATCGATTACCTTCCCATTCCATAATACATTCAGGAACAGTACTATCTAAAGTAATAAATCTTTCTGTAAGGTTTGAATTTATAGTAGATATTTCATCATGATCCGCAAACCAGTCTTGAAGAGTTCATTTCTGAATCAAATCAGCTACTTTATTACGTATACCATCAAGCTGTTCTGAAGAAATATTTTCTTTAGCTTCTTCCAATGCAGACAAAGGGAATCTTGGATGGATATTGATGCTTTTTCACTCATGATTTTTGGTTCGTTTAGGAAATTTTTTTTGCTGTTCATGAATATTTCCAAATGCAAGTTGCTCAACTCTGCTAGAAGTAAATCACCTAATCGTATCTTGTAACTCAACAAAAAAAGCATCATCCACAGTACCATCAAATGGTCCATATTTTTCAATATAGTCAGGAAAGTATTCAGCAAGTTTCCTCGCCATTTTTTTATCTGAAAGCCCAAATCAGTCAGATTCGAGGATATCTTTACATCTAGAAACAGAGGTTTCTATAAAATTTTGACAATCTCTATCAATTTCTAATTCACGAATTAATTGCTTTACGATGTCATGTATAGTAATCTCTATTGGTTGAGAAGGACGACTTTCGAGATAAAGTGCATATTGCAGATCTATGTCTTGTATGATATTTTTAATACATGCTATTGGTTTAGCTCCAGACTGATCTTGTCTAAGGATCATTTCCATGAATGCCAAAAAATCCGTTGCAGGAAGTTGAACGAGACGAGAAAAGATAGGCATAATATAATCTGATTCTTCTTTTTGTGCCAATACTCATTTCGTTTCATTGTATTGGGCGATAGATTCTTTTATCAAGAAAAATAATTGTTTATAGATTTGTGGTCATACCAACATCATTCGATGCTCAGATTCACGGCTATCCACAGAAAGTATGGATTGAGTAATCTCAGGAGACAAATTATTATATCTTGTATATGCCATATATTCTATCACTCACTTAGCCATTTCATGGAGAAGCACAGGAAACATATCTGCTTTAATATGTATTTTAGTTCCATCTTCAGCGGGAGATAATTCCATAGATCCCGTATTTACTCAAGCTCAGTTAGGAGTAGATTCCCACATATGCTTTAAATTTGTATACACCATATCATAATAGGATTGATAGAGATCTGGATTAATTTTCTTGATTGATTGAGCATATTTGGAATCAGAATCTACTTTATCAAAAATTCTATGTCCAGCTCACATAATAAGAGCATTCATAATGACTCTAACTTGTTGTTCTTGGTGTACAAGATCTTTATCTAACTCAGAAAGTTGTTGTGATATATCTATATGGTGATTATCAAATGTTGATGGATCAATTATTCAAGTATTCATTTCGACTTTCATGTCTTTGAGAATTTGATAGACAGGAGCTCACATTTCACTGGCAATAATTTGCTTAGCAAGTTTCTCTAACTTAGAATGAAATGTATTCCCATTTTTATCTTTTCCAGATTCTAGGTGAATAATTTTCTCATACATATCGGGAGTTTGTCCACAGTTGAGATTGTGTATTTTTTCTATTCTGGTACCAAGATAAGAAAGTTCTTTTTCTCAAACAGAAGAAAGTATAGAAACCAATTCAGTTTCTTGTTCTTTTCTAATGGCATATTTTTTTACAAATCCTGGGATACGAGAAAATGGCGTTGCGTGTTCTATCTCAGAGGATAGTGCTTCTATGATTCAAGGATTTGGATGAATCTGTTTTTCCATATTGGTCCCTATAGAATAAATTAGGCCTTAGGACTAGGTTTCGTATTCGGTTGTATTTGTGGTATAGGAATAGTAAATGGATTTGGTACTTTAATAGGAGCTTCTTTTATTTTTTCCGGAGTTTCAGGTTTAGTGATAGGTTGTATTTCTATACCGATTTCTGGTGAATTATTCATATATTCGAGTATGGGTAAAAAACATATTATTATATATTTATACAATAAAGTCAATACTATGTTTAGAATATAATTATTATGGTTGCGTTATTAAGAGAATTGAGTCAGAATATAAAGAATCTCTTTAATTCCAGTATTAAATTCATATATAAAAGTTGATATGTGTATTTTAGTTTTTCCTGTATCTGATGCTTAAATATAATAAACAAATAATTGCAGCAACTTTGGCTTCTTTCTGTATATTTTGACTTGCTTTGGCAGCTCCATTACAGGGGAGTACTGAGAAATTATCAGCTAAACAAAATTATGTGGCGGGAGAACTTTTGGTAAAATTCAAATCAACATCTACGCTTCTCAAAAGTTCAGCACTGAAAATACAACAAAATAGTATGTCTGCTGCCAATGTAAAGCAGATAGAAACAATAAATAATAATACATTATCAGTAGTACAAATCCAAGATGGAAAGTCCGTATTAGACAAAGTACAGGAGTTAAAAACAAATCCAAACGTAGAATATGCAGAGCCAAATTATATTTACTATACTCAATCATTTAATGATACTTCTTCTGGTGCGCTTTGGGGATTATCTCAGATATCAGGATATCAGGCATTCACTATTTTTTCATGAGATGCAAATCCAAACACTACAGGTACAATAGTTGCTGTTTTAGATGTATGAGTTGCCTACGATCATCCAGATTTAATCAATCAAATGCGAAACGGAGTAAATTGTAAAGATGGAAATTGAAATGCTTTGTGATCATGTCTCCATGGATATGATTTTGCCGATAATGACAACAATCCATCTCCAGTTCGTTCTACACACGGGACACATATCGCTGGAATTATTGCAGCTCAAGCAAATAATATGAAGTGAGTAATTGGAACAAACTTTAATGCAAAAATAATGGGAATTAGAGCATGAGATGAAAATGGATTTACTACAAGTGCAATTATTAAATGAATTGATTTCGCAAGACAAAATTGAGCTAAAGTTATTAATGCAAGTTTTGGATGACCAGGATATTCCACACCATTGTATGATGCTATCAATGCTTTTAGAACAGCATGAGGTATTTTTGTGGCAGCAGCTGGAAATAGCGCCACAGATCATATAACAACTTCCAGTTATCCATGTGATTATAATTTAGATAATATAATTTGTGTAGCAGCTACTGATGCTAGTGATACGCTTGCTAATTTTTCAGATTATGGATCTACATGAGTAGATGTAGCAGCACCATGAGTGGATATTTATAGCACATTTGCAAATATTGTAGAAACTCCAGCGATGATTCAGACATTTGAATCTGTAAGTTTATGAGCTATTACCAATTGATGGACCACATGATGAACAACAAATACCTATTGGTGAATCGGTAATATATGATGAGGTTGGGGTAACGTGTTGTATGGTGATATGCATAACTATCCATACGCAAATAATACAAATTCATATATTCAAACAGGAATAAATTTATCAACTACTTCAGGAGTAACTATTGATTTTTGGTCAATGTGTGATACGCAATATACAATTGATGCACGGAAAGATTATATGTCATTTGAAGTGAGTTCTGATGGTGCTAATTGGGTAGAAATAGGGAAATGGGATGAAGCATATTTTGATACAGACACAAATGAGGCAGGAGTTACATATGGACATCTCATATATGATCTCACAGGACAATATCTAACCAATAATTTTACCTTTAGATTTAGACGAGTTACCGATGGATCTGACAATAATTATGGTTGATGTGTAGTAGATGATGTAGTTGTAAATACATATAAAGCAAATACAACACCAGAATTATATGGCTATATGTCTTGAACATCTATGGCGACTCCTTATGTAGCATGACTTGCAAGTTTAGCACGAAGTATGAGACCAGAACTTGACTATCAAACTATCAAATCGGTAATTCTTGGAAGTGGAGATACTTTTTCTTCATTGGCTTGAAAGACCGTGAGTGGTAAAAGAATTAACGCATACAATACATTGCTTGCACTTAATCCACTACCAACACTTAGTCAAATTCATATTACTTCAAATAATACACATACGGGATATGCAAAAAATGGAGATACTATACTGCTAAGTTTTACAGGAAGTACAAATCTTGCTGCAGTATCAGCGAAGATTAATGGATACGATGCAACAATATCATGATCAAATACATATCGAACTGCAAGTATCATCACAACTTGATCTATGGCGGAAACCGGAGTATCATTTGAGATTAATTATCAAAATATATTTTGAACTACAGGACTGGTCCAGACAGGGACAACAGACTGATCTAAAGTTATAATAGATACCACAAGTCCATCACTTACTATAACTACCTTATCTGGATCTGTTACGTGAAATATAATTACCATTCAAGGTACAGGATCAGATGCTAACTGATTATATCAACTGATTGTAAGTGGTGTCGTATTATCGTGATCTGAAAATCGAAATCATATAGTATCACTTCAGCCAGGGCTCAATACTATTGTTATTACTGGTATAGATTATGCGGGGAATATATCGATGACAAGTATAGAAATCACAAGGATTCCAGATATTTATGATGTCAAACAATGATGAACTACTGTGCTGACATGATATGTTTCTTTATCATGATCAACAACTACATGAACAGTGGTTTCAGGGACACTTCAGATCTATGCAGATACCTCAAATAATTATCTTCAAATGAGTGGATTGACGATACAGACAGCATCAGGACTTTGGGATGGAATAGTAAATCCTCCGGTGAGTAGTACAAATCCAAGTCTCTGAGTAAATGGGCTGCCGGTATCTTCAGATACGTCCAAAACAAGAGTAGTACTTTCAACTATTAAAGTGTGATCTACGCTAGATTCTTTGATAGCAAGTGGTGGGTATTTTACGGTGAGTTTTGTAGTTGTTTGATGAGTAAATGGGAATATAATAAATCTCTATAGATCAGAAGAGGGAAGTATATGGTCAGTCAATTCGCCTGATACTACATGTACCTTAGATGCAAATGCAGTCTGTACATTTAGGACAGATCGTTTGTCATATTTCACAAGCGTCAAAGAAACAATCGTATCAGGATGATGTCTGTGTTCTGAGGATGAGGATGAGGAGGATGAGGATCATCAAGTGTATCAATACTTACTGTGCCTACAAATACAGGAAAGATAATTCTTCCAAGTACGACAGGGACAGTAGTATCTAAGTTTTCACAAGAGATGAATCAGGCATATATCTTTGCGTATACCAAAAAAATAACTACCAAGATCAATATAGAAACTGCTGATATGGAATGAGACTTGATTAGAGAACATCTTGCAAAGATGATTAGTAACTATGCAATCAATGTCTTAGGAAAGAAACCAGACCCTAAAGCAGTATGTGAATTTTCAGATATCTCAAATGAATCTAATGAGTTACAGTGATATATGCAACTTTCATGTCAACTTGGTTTGATGGGAAGAGGTATAGAAGAATTTGATCCGAGAGGAAATGTAACCAGAGCTCAGTTTTCTACAATTTTGTCTAGACTATTATATGGTGAAACCAATGAATGAGGTAATCCATATTACGCAAAACATATGGCCGCACTTAAGCAAAAATGAATTCTCAAAAATACAGATCCAAGTTTACAGGAACTTAGATGATATGTAATGTTGATGCTTATGAGAGCAAAAAATTAAAAACTAGAGTATACGGAGAGCATATTGTTCCATTCAGTCAGTTTGGTAGGTCCTTTGATCCAAGCAGACAATGAATGCATCGATATGCTCTTTTTTTACAAATTCCAAAGTCTTATCTACTCCCATAGCAATACATACAGTTGCATACGCATCAGCTAAATAACATACATCTGCAATCAGGCTAATACTTGTAATTTCATTGTTATTGGATGAGGTTAATGGATTGATAATATGATTGTATTCTTGATTATCGATAGTCCATTTCCTTTTGTAATTTCCAGATGTTGCGATAGCTTTATCTTTCAATTCCAGTGTCGCTGACAAATATCATTTAGTAAAGGGATCATCAATTCACACAAGAATTGGCTTCTCTAGATCAGTAATTCATGATACATAAATATCTCATCATGCATCTATGATATAATTTGTATATCATTGTTTATCTAAATAGTTTTTAGCTAGATCTACGGTGTATCATTTTACAATTCATCATAAATCAATGATCTGATCTGTATCCAAAGTCACTACATTCTCATCTATTTTTACACGTTCAAAATCCAGATTTACGTTTATGTCTTTTTTTTCGAATTCTTGAAGATCAAAACTTTTGTTATATCATATTTGAGATACACTGACCAACGGATTAAAATATCAATCGGTTTTGATATAAAGTTCTTTGCATTTTTTTATAATATCAATGAATCTATCTGAGACCAATAGTGATCTTTTTGTATTGAGTAGACTAAGACTAGAAGTAGAAATAAATCTAGAAAATTCCAATTCCATATCATAGAACAGATCAAAAACAGCATCAATATCTAATGTATAATCTCACGATCAAAATATTGTGATTGTAACATCAGTTCCCATCAGATGTTTGGATTCGGTATATTGCATAGAGCATATTCACAAATAAAATATATTTTCATTCGTCTACCTATATCAAATTCAAGACGTAAGTAAAGTTAAAAAATTCTTGCTTGTGAACAGCAGATCTTTACATATAAGGAAACATCATTTTTACATTAAGCTAATGAGTATGATTCTTCTACAAATAATTCTCGGAGCACTATCTCTTCCCTTACTTTTCGCAATTACGTATTGTAACACAGAAGCTCTTTCTCAAGGTAATTTTTTTGGATTAGGAACAATCATATATTTGGTATATTTTGTTCTTTCCATTGTATGACTACTTACGCTCAAATTTATAAAAATAGAAAATAAATACATCAGACAAGAACGACAGTCAAGTATCGAATTCTTTTTCTATATGTGTATTTTAACATTGCCTGCAATTGGTTTGGTACATTATTTTATAATATCCAATGGATGAGCAGCTAATTTATATTTGAGAGCTTATGGAAAATCAGCTTTCTTATATCTTATCCTTGCATTAAGTATTTCTCCGATAGTGAGTTTTGTAAAAAATAGAAAAATAGCAGATATTCTTATTTCCATGAGAAAGATTTTGGGGATTTTGAGTTTTCTTTTTTTTGTGAGACATGGAATTGAATATTTTACCGTAGAATATTTGTTTGCTCTCAAACATGTACCAGCAATCTGATATGTACAATATGTACAACAAAATCTTTTTGTAAGAAATGATGCACTTACATGAGTAGTTGCATGACTCTTGATGTTTGTATTGTGAATAACCTCCAATAAAATATCTATGAAAATTCTCTCAGGGAATCTCCGAAAAAAAGTACAATCGCTTGTTTATCCAGCCTTTCTCTTGGCGTCTATCCATGTCGCGTTTTCATCCAGATTTGATGTTTTTTATGTAATGTTGATTATTTGGCTAATATATATTAGAACTATGGCATATATTGTACAAAAAGATAAAATTGAACAATGACCAACGACCAAATATCTCTGTGTCCCTTGTGGATATATCTACGATGAAGCATTAGGTGATCCAGATGGAGGATTAGCACCAGGAACAAAATTTGATGATATCCCAGATTCACGAGTCTGTCCAGTTTGTGGTGTCACTAAAACAAGTTTTGAACCATATTATGACACTAAATCAACTACTGAAACTCCTGTAGTATGAGAAAATAAACCAGTGCTTGCTGAATGACATATGTCCAAAGTGACAAACTATGTGATGCTTACCAAAGATGTACTGGAACTCACTATAGAAGTAGAAACTCATTTGACAGCTTTGCCAGGACAATATGCAATACTTGGACTGAAAGATTTTGATGGTGAATTTACAAGAGCATATTCTATAGTCGAATCTACACCTACAACATTCATGTTTCGAATAAAACTCAAGGAAACAGGGAGAGCGGGTAGGTCATTTAGAAATGTAAAAATTTGAGATAGGATAAAAATAAAAAATATTTCATGAAACTTTGTACTCAAAGATACGCCTAATCCAAAGGTATTTATAGCCACATGAACAGGTATCGCACCATTATATAATATGATCATAAATAATAGTTTTTCACAAGATAATCGCTTGTTTTGGTGAGTTCGTACCAAAGAAGATTTGTTTCATATGGATATTCTTAGTAATTTATCAAACACAACATCAGAGTTCTTTCTATCTCAGCAAGAAGATGCTGCACCATATCAGTATGGTAGAGTACATACAAACGATCATGAGTTTGCTTTACAGACAGAATTCTATCTTTGCTGAAACAAACCTATGGTGTTAGAACAAATGGCATCATTGAAAACTAGATGATATACAAATATTTATTTAGAGATATTTTAATTCTTTCAATCGGTATCATGAAAAAATCCTGGATGCTTTTGAGCGCAATCGTTCCTATCGGTGTATGAGCATTAGCATATTCTTTTATGTCTATACAAAATCCATGCGTTTGGGATAGATCATATGAGTGTATTTATTGACAACAACAAATCCAAAAAAATCAAACATGATGAACAACAGTACAGCAGCCAATAATGATACAAAAAATAGTAGAGGAGCTATTTGATACGGGAACTGAACTTCAAGAAGAACCTACAATAAATATTAGTCTAGCAGACCAAGAAGCTACAGCACAACAAGCTAAAAAAGAAGCAGAAGCACAAAAATTAGTATTAGAACAAGCTGCAGCAAAATTAGCAGCACAGCAGGCTGCAGATAAAAAAGAGAAACAATCTAGAGAATATGATACTGAATGACAAGATGACTAATGTTTTTATAATCATATAAAGAATAAAATGCAAAAACCTTGAATCATATTGAGTGTTATTATAGCGAGTAGTATATTTATTTATTCTATGTCTTTGGTATCATCTCAAAATCTGTGTACATGAGTGAGAACATATGAATGTATTTCTTTACAACAAAAACAAGCTAATCAAGTAGCCACAAAACAACAAGAGAATTTTGCACAATTAGTAAAAAATACACCTGTACAAGCACCAGCTACGACAGAACAAACAAC
>JBAXSM010000016.1:0-20883 GCA_037130715.1 Candidatus Absconditabacteria bacterium | reverse complement strand
TATGATTAGGAAGTAAATTATTTGATTGCAATCTTGGTTGTATCCCAGACTCTTTCACCTGTTTTATCTTTGACTGTGCTAATATTTTGAATATCTGCGTTTATATATTTCCCTTTGAACATACTTGCTAAGAAGTTAAATTTTCTTCCCAAGATTGGATCTTTTTGCGCCCAAAATTTAAATAATTTATTATGATTTATATAGAGATTAAAACACTCTGCAAAGTCTTCAAACGGATCACTCATACCATAGACACTACAAAAATTTTGTTTTTTGGCTGTCGCCTTCCTAATGGTTTCATTATCTCGAGATAATTTATAGAAAAAAACAGAAGGATCATTTATGGCAAAGACCGCTTTATTAAATTCTGTATATGTTTTATCTTTGGTTTCACTATCTCATTGTAAAAATCCGAGATCCGCAATATGTCATAATTCATGTGTTGAAATCTGATTAAATTCATCATCAGAAAGAATATTTCATATATTTATAACAACTTTGTCATGCGTTGCATATCATCTTTTCCCTTCATTTTCGTTGATTTGCATGGTAGTAAGTGATGAAAGAAAATCTTTTTTTTGTGCATTATTTTTGTCAATAAATGAAGTTATTTTATCTTCTTTTTCTAGGTAGTTTGTCTTTTGTTCATTGATAAAATCTCCAATGAAATCTATCTTTGCACAAATGTTTTGTTTTGATGCACAAAATGCTTCTATTGTAGGGATCGTACTCACTTCGTGAATACCTGTGTTTATATTTCCTGTGATTACTGTATCTGGCTGATTGAGATAATCTTCAAAATACTGTTCATTTGCTTGTTCTCAGGTTTTCTGAGATCACCACAAAAAGAGCGTAGTCAATAGAATTGTGGCGCTCAATACTTTGATTATATCAGTAATTTGGTTCCTATTTAGGTGCATATCGTTGGATATCGTCTAAAATAGATTGTTCGTTGTTTCCTCTTATATTGAAAATGATGATTTCATCAAGGGGAATCTTGTTTGCATATACAGAAAGTAAGAATGCATAGCCACCAATAATAATTTTTTTTGGACTCTCTTTGGCTTTGGCTATATTTTTACCTACACCACCTGTGATATTCTCGATCAATAGGGCATAGTCTTTGTGTATATCGTTTTTGTATAAGGCATCAAATATTTGTTTCGACTCATCTTTTCTTGTAGATACAATGAAAAAAGATTGTTTAGCTTCTTCTTTGAGAATATAAGCAAGAATTCTGTCATGAAGTTTGATGTTTATTGTCGGTATAGCTGGCGTTCTTTCTTCATTTGGAAAAAGTGCTGGAGATTTGGTATCACTATTTGAGAAGAAATACACACTTGTGGTGAAAATATCCATAAATTCTGATCGTGATGTATATTTGGTTGTCTCGTTGTAGACAAAATAATAATCAGTGTTGCTAGCTTTCTTCTGAATGCTCATAACGGTATTGAAAATAGTGTTCATATGTTGCATATGTCTATCGAGCATTAAGAAATCATCTGCTTCACAACTGTCTTTGAGTACGAGATAATTCTCTTTGATTTGTTCTCGGAGCAGATTACTCTTATAAAAATTTGGATTTGTCGTAAGTGGATCTACCTGCATTTGATCTCAGCTTTTCCCTACAAAAAACATTTGGCTTTCCATAAATAATTGTCCAATAAATATTTCAAACGAACTAGCAAAATTTGTCAGATCTTTCTCGTCGTTCGTAGTCTCCCTATGAAGATATTCAGATTCTAATGCCTTTTTGTAAATCAATGTTTCTATAAAATTGAGGACATAGTAGACGTCCAATGGGCGTGATAAGAAAAAATTATAGCTTTTGAACCATCGCTCTGCATCCAAGAAGAAAATTTCATGATCCTTGTAAACGTTTTCACCTTCTTGCATGCTGTAAAATAATCCTTGATGCGTAGCTAATACGATCGGATATTTGGTCTGAATTTTCTTGTTTTTGATGCTGTAATAAATTTGATAATCGCTTTTGGTATTGAGATCGAGCATTCCATATCCCTGATCTACGTGAGAATAATATTTGAGGATAAACTTTACTTCGCCATCGCTAAAGTATTCTTTTTGGAAAAAATTTGTAAATTTATCGTAGTCGATAATCTGTTCGTCTTTGAGAAATCCTAGGTTTTTGATCCCCATGTCATTGAGAAGATTTTTGGCGATTTCGAGTTTTTGTAAATTAGAAAATGCGAGGATGATATTTTTGTTTCCGATGCTGCGTTCTAAAAATGTTTTGAGATTACAGTTTCCTACGAAATATCTCTTTCCATGTTCGAGTTCATCAGTATTTATCGTCTTTTCGTTGCTTTGTGCCTGAGTATTTGCAGGTTGGATCTTATTGAGTTTAGGAATAGTTATATTGTTTGGAACTTTGATTTCTGTGTCAGTTTGAGTGAGAAATTTGCTGAGACAGAAGTCATCCTGCTTGATATAGTAGTTTAGAACTGGATATTTATGTGCGAGTTTTTGTATTTTTTCTACCATAAAAAGGAAAAGTTTGATTGCATTTTGGGTATCGAATAGGGCATCATGGAAGTTTTCGGCGTCAGTAGATTGGTCTGCTATCTTTGTATTTTTTATCAAAATTTCTAGTGCATAACTACTTTGGTAGTGCAACAATACTTGGGCTAATGGGTAGGTATCGAGAGATCCTCAGTAGCTACAATTAGGGAAAAACTTTTGCAAAAACTTTTCATCAAAGGCGATATTGTGTCCTATCAGAACTGTATTTTCACCAAAAAAGCTTTGAATTTCTGGTTCAAGTTCTGCAGGGGTTGGAGAAGACGCTAGTCCTGCGATATCAAGTCCTGTGATAAATCCTACGATGGTTTTGAGCTCATTGAGATCTCTCTGTGGTTTGAGTAGAGATGAAAATTCTTGGATCACCTTTCCAGTATGATCAATCTCTACGATTCCAATTTGAATTGGTTCATCTTTATCGAAGTCGAGACCTGTAGTTTCAAAATCAAGACCTATATATCTATATGAGGGATTGAGCATCAGAGATTTTAAATTTTAAATGTTGGATTATAGATTATTTTATTGTTCGTAATTGTGTTTTTTTGCCAGTGAAAATCAAGGAAAAAGGCTGAAAATTATTGAATAAAAACTAAAAAGAGCTCCGATAAAAATCGGAGTCTTTTTTGTAATGGTGGATTTACCACAAAGCTTTTGTTATAGTTCGACTTTTTCAATTTCATTTAAATCGAATTCTATAACTTCGGCGTTTCTATCATAAACCTCTGGAGCAATCCAGATTGTATGATAATTGTTGTTAACTCCCGCTATCGCATCTGCAACGAATGCTCTTGCCTTGTTGTGTTCGAAAAAGATCCCTGAGTGTTGGGAGATGATCATTTTGTTTTCTCCTTCTTGAATTTGTTTTAAGAGGTTAGAAACATTGTTTTCATCATCACAGGTATCAATCTCTTCTACTAATTTTTGTGTTTCTTCGGCAATTTCGTCGAAGATAAACATCTTACCGTTGTCTGTGGTGTATATAGATACAACTACAGGTTTTGTAAAGTTTTCACTTTTGGCAATCAACCAAATAAGGATTCTCCTTGCGATGTTTGATTGATACTGCGATGCTTTAATTTTTTCGATTACTTGATTTACTAATGTCTGTTCCATAAACTTTTTTATTAGATTGTTTATTTTTTTTGAATACTTTATATAATTATAAATAATAAAGTCAAGTTTTAATTATTTAATTGCAACAAGAATTGCTTCTTCTAATTTCTTAGCATCATCAGTTCCAATTCTGTAACGATTTCCATTTTTTATTTTGATCTCAACCGCATCGAATCCTCAGACATTGAAAATCCACATTTTTGGCCAGAGCCAGAGTCTGATTCCTCGTCCATAATATCGGTGATTTTTGACTGTTTTGGCTGAGACGATATCTTTGAGTGAGAATGTTCTTTTGAATAGTCCATAGCCAAATTTTAGGTGGATATCTTGTTTGTCGATAGTGACTTGGAGTGTGATAAATGAGCTCAAAATCACCAAAACGACTAACATCGTACTCGTGACAAGTAGGTTTGTCCCTGAGTCTACTGAGACTGGTTCGAGAGAACTCATAATTTGTCCCCATGCGAAAAGCGCGAAGACGGCTAGCATCACGATGATCATCATAAGACTTTTTTGGGTGTGTTTGTAGAGCATAATTTTTTCTATTTTAAAATCGGTAACTTACTTTTACCTTTCAACCCAATAAAGAAAACTCATTATCGATCGTCCTTGGTACAATTATTTTATGTTCAATATCTGTCGTATTAAATCAAAGCGCCTTCTTTTTTGTTACAAACGCTATTATTTGGTTGCTTTGAAGGTCTCCATAATTTTTGAGACACTCCCTCTTTTTGCTATCCAAATTGGATTATTTGATCAATCTTGTACCTCATCACTATTACTAGCAAATACATACTGATTGTTTTCTCAAATATAATATGGGCCACTACTTTGTATATCATTTTGAGCTTCTTGTCGTTGTTTTTTTGTGAAGACTACAATATCAAATATTCAATCCAAATTTGAATAATTGAAAAGTATAAAAGCCGTTACCATTTTATTATTATCCATTTTCTCTGTAACTGTATAACCACTCCATGATTTCGGTAACGTTAACATAAATCCATATTTTGAATTGGTATATGTAAGTGGATTACTTCGATCAATAGCTTCTGCCTCAGTCGTTTTTGTCTGCGGAACTTGTGCTGCTATTTCTGTTTGTTGAACTTGTGGTGCTGTATTTGTTTGCTCAATTTGAGCCACTTCTCTTCAACACCCTGATAGAAAAATCATTCAAATTCATCAAATACACAATGGGAGAAACTTTTTCATTATATGGTTGATTAAAAATAAAACTTGTAATGGTTACTATTAATAAATTATCTTTGATATTTCTTCTACTTCAACACCGGTAACTTACTTTTCACTCCCTGCAACACGAAAATATTATCAAATAAACTCGCTATAGTTAACGGTCCAACTCCACCAGGAACTGGGCTGTATGCCGCGACTTTGTCTGCGATCTTGTCGGTTTGAACGTCACCGGCAGCTTTACCGTTGATGTGTCCATATCATACGTCCACAATAATCTGATTTTTGTTTGTTCAAATATAGGACTCATCCACTAAATGTACCTGTCCTGTGCAGGCGATGATGTAGTCAGCTTGCTGACATTGAGCTTTGATTTGAGCTTGTGGAGTGTCTATATTGCATGAGTAAACTGTGGCTCATCTTTGGATACAAGCGAGGGCGAGTGGTTTACCTACGATGTTGCTTTGTCCAAGTATGGCGATAGTTTTACCTTTGAAATTATCGAGTTTGTAGTGATTGAGCAGAGTGAGAACTGCCTTTGGAGTTGCTGGGAGAAAATCTATGATCCCAGATTGTGAGAGTCCTTCTGCAACTCCACTTAGTCCATCTATATCTTTGAGAGGTGAGATTGCACTCAGGATCTCGCTTTCGTACTGTTTGAGTTCTGCTGGTAATGGAAGTTGTACGATGATACCTACACAATCTTTGTCAAAATTGAGGAAATTTATAAGATCTCTAATCTTGAAAATCGAGTCGTATTGTTGTTGAAGATAAATGCTAATGTCATCAAATGTATGTGAAATAGGAAATTCAGCTTTTTTATATTGTCCAAAAACAGCTACCGGAATACCGATTTCTTCTCCGTATTGTTGTTTGCGTTGGACGTAAACTTTGGATCATGCGTTATCTCCAAAAAATAGGATAGCGATGTAGCTTCCTGTAGGTAGATGACGAGCCTTGATTGAGAGATCAATTTTCATCTGTTCTGATAGTGCTTTTCCTTCCAAAATCATACGAATATGATTAATAATAAAAGTGTCTGATTATTGTCTCGGATTTTAGTGAATTGTGAGGTACTTGCAACAGTTTTTGTTGATTTCGAGTTTGGAATGTCTATATATTTCGCATAGCTTTTCCTGCTTTGCAGGATAAAAGCGACGTTACCCGCTGGTGCGGGTCGGCGTCTTCTTTAACTTTCTTTCTTGTATCGATGCCAGAAGAAATGTATGTCAGACCAACTTGGGATGAATATTTTATGGAAATTGCTAGGACAGTTGCGAAAAGAGCGACTTGCGATAGATGAAGGTCTGGTTGTGTAATTGCCAAAGATAATCGTTTATTGGTGTCATGATATGTGTGATCTGTGCCATGAATGCCACATTGTGATGACGTTGGACATCAGTTTAAGCAACTGACTCATGAAGATGGTTCAGTTACGACTCATTGTATGAGGACCATTCATGCTGAGCAGAATGCTATTTGTCAGGCTGCTAAATGTGGAATTTCCCTAGAGTGAGCAACGGTGTACTGTAAAATGACTCCTTGTAGAACGTGTGCAATGTTGCTTATTGCCTCATGAATCAAAAGAATCGTTTGTGAAAAAAAATATCAAGCTGCAGCTGAATCAGAAGCAATGTTTGCGACACTTGGTATCCCTTTGGAATATTTTGATCCTACTGTAGAACAATATTAAATTTTACTATATTATTAAATTCCCATGTGAAGACGACATAGTATTGCAGCCAAAAAAGCTGCCTGAGATGCTTGAAAATCCAAAATGTATGCTTTGTGTTCTAAAATTATTCAAATCGCTGCTAGAAAATGAGCTGATCCAAAAATGAATCCAAGTCTTGAATTAGCTTTGTCAAAAGCGAGATATCATAGTGTCCCTAGAGATATTGTGGATAGAGCTATTTTGAAAGGTTCTGGGCAATTGGAAGGTGATTCTTTGGAAGAAATTTTCTATGAAGGATATGGTCCTGCTGGAAGTGCATTGGTTATTAGAACCCTTACAGGAAACTCAAATAGAACAGCTACAAATACGAAGACCATCTTGCACAAATTTGGAGGATCTTTTGGATTACAAAATTCTGTGATTTGGCAATTTGATGAAAATGGAGTAATTCTTGTAGATGGAAAAACTAAAAAAGAATTTGTAAAAGGAAAGGATGTAGAGACAGTTCTTCCTTTGGATCAAAATCAACTTGAAGAAGAAATTATGGAATTAGATATTAATGATCTTTCTATAGAGGATGATACAGCAGTTATTCTTACAGAAAAAACCAACTTTGCGTTGGTTCTTGGTCAAGTAGAAGCGTTGTGATATCATGTTGTAGAAGCCGATCTTCAGTTTTTACCTCAAAATCCAATTACTTTGGAAGGTGAGGATTTAGAGCAGCTTCAACGTCTTTTGGATGCTTTGGATAATGATGAAGATATTGATAGAGTTTGGACAAACGTTAACTAGATTGTTGTACAAAATCATCCTTCATTGAGCATTCTGTAGACTTCAAATAGTCTAATTGTTTTTTTGTAATTATTGGCTGTTGCATATTCTTTATCAATTCATTCCAAAATAGTTTTTAGATTTGAAGCATTGGCACTTGCTCATCCATCATCATTTCCTTGTGCTTGTATATTATTATTTACTGTTGTAAGTGCTAAATTGAGGGATAAATTTTTATTATCACCAAAACATTTTTTACCAAGTGTTTTTGTGATTTCTTGCATTTCATCTGCAGAAATATTTTGTCCATAGATTTCTAATTCAATTCTACCTTCATATTTAGCTGTTGGATCTAATACTTGATCTCCCTCTTTTTTGTCAAAGGTAAACGTTTGTACAGCCATCAATGGTGGCATGTTTTTGAAGAAAAGTCTTAAATCCTCTGTTTTGTTTGTATTTGTAGTGGATCAAATAGGGTAGGCAAGTTCTGCAATATTTCTATATTTATCTCTAAACTTATAAAAACATTCTGATTGACTTTCTGAACTACATCCCATAATGCTTTTTATGGTCTTATCTATGACAGCGTTGTCAATTAATGTAGATGGATCGTTGTTTGAAATTCGGTTATAAATAGTCTTTCCAATAATTTTATCTTGGTCCTTTCCAAGATCTTTATTGATTTCTAGTGCACCAATTTTTTGTATTTCATCTTGTTTTTCTCCTTTGATCTCTTGTCGTAAGTAGTAAACAAACTCTCCCAATAAACTAATGTTTTCTTTATCGGAGGTCATACTAATTTTGTCTACGAGAAAGAGAAGTGCGTTTTTGGATGGAGCCACAAATCAAAATGATAGTTTGATTTTATATAATCCAAAATCAGTTTCTGTAATATCTCAAATCTCTAAATTATTGATTGTGTTTACTTGATTTTGATCTGTACTTTCAAAAAAGTTCGACCATTTTTGATATAAATTAATATCACTGAATGGATTCTGTTCGAGAAAGTTTCCTCCTATTATATTGATATTAATTTTGTCTGTATATAATTCTTTTCGAATATTGAGTTTTGGTACAAGCAAATATTTAAAGAATCCATCATAAGATGATTGAAGCTCTTTTTTGTGACTTTCGTATCTGCTCACTTCTGCTTGTATGTTTTCGTTTGCTTTCAAAAGATCGTCTACCGTATTTGCAGTTGTACCAATACTTTGTGTGGTTGTTCTATCTTTGAGTGCTTGAATATTATATCCAGAAATTTTTTCTAGTGTTTTGGTTCATTTATCTAAATCTTGAATTTGCGTTACGAGCGTGAATATGGAATACCCCAAAACTATTGCTGTAATAGAAGCACCTATCCCAACCATCATTTTTTCATGAACTTTATTTCAAAAGAAAACTTTTAAAATAGTAAAATATTTCTTTGAAACTTCTTCAATTTGTTGTAATTTTTCAGTACTTATAATACTGCTTAGTGGATTCTTTTTATCTATTCCTTTCTCTCCAGCGATTTCCATTATTCTCAAGATTTATTATTAAAAAAGTCACTAATTTCTCTCTGGTCTGTCTTTTGCATAGGAAGTGAGAAATCTAGATTAGAGTTATTGATTGTAAATATAGTTGATCAAACTCTTACTGTCTTTGGAACAATCCTGATTTGATCTATCTTTATATTTTCTCAAATAACAAGTAAACTTTGCTTAAGCGTATTAATGAGATTAGTAATAATATAGAGATGAGGATTAATAATTCAGATTTGATTTAAGGCTAGTTCATCTTGTTTGTTGGTATTAATATCTGTAGTAAATCTTATGGTATCGATTTTTGGATCGAATTGTGGAAATTTAATAGAATAGGTAGGCACTCATTTTTCTCTTAATTTCATATCTACGTAACTTGCAATTTTCTTAATGAAATCAGGACTTATATCTTTTTCATTTTTTGTAATTGCATAATAGTTATCAAAATCATTTGTGATACTACAATCATCTCCTACTTCATATGGATTAGAATAACAGTTGTTTGTATACGTAATGATATCATCTTCTCCGTTTTCATTCAATGCCTTAAGTTGTGCTTCTGCCTCTTTTGGATCTATTTTACTATCATTTGAAAATCATTGAAGAAAGCTTTGCATATACCCAAATACTTTGAATGCTGTGATGAATTTAATACTTTCTGTCAGAAGTAGCGCTCTTCTAATTCCGTAGATTCAATCTTGTTTTTGTGTCATCTCATAGAGCTCTTTTGGAACGAATCCAAATTTTTCTATTTCTACTTTTACGTTTTCTAATTTTCTATCATTATTTATAATATCAGTTGTTAGTTCGTTGACATTATTTTTAAGAATGATTTTCTTTTCTGTGTAATTAAGTGTTGGTTCGTTTTTAATTGTCTCTATTGCTGTTTTTTTGCTTGCATCATTTGTTAGAAGATCCTTTCTCTCTATCCATGTTGCGAATGTATTTATGGATGTATATTTGCTTATGTTGGTATCAATATCTCTTATTGTGGATATTAGAGGTTCATTTAGAGGATCTGTCTCTATTTGGTTTTCTGCTGCTAAATACGTACTATATTTTGAGATTCATACAATTCCCAAAATTGCAATTATAATAATCATATATCAACTTAAGACAAGTTTGATGTTTTGACTATATTCATTTAATTCTACTTTCCCTACTTCTTGTACTTTCCCACTTGCTAAAACTTGGTTAGTTTTTTGTTTTTCCTCTTTTTCTTCTATTTTTTCCCCAAATTTTAATTTTTCTAAATTAATAATATTATTTGCAGGTTTTGTCCCTTGTGGTGTTAGTGTAGGCATTACGTTTCCTATTTTTGCAGCTGCATTTACATTTAATGTGGTTTTTGGAGCGACTGAAGTCTCTGTTTTTTGAACTACTGCGGTTGTTTGGGGTATTGGAGTTTCTGTTTTTGGAGCTACAGCCTTTGGTTTAGGGATTAGGGAAGACATTATTTTAGAAATTATTGAAGTTGCTGCCTTCGGAGCTATTGGCATTTCTGTTTTTGGAGTAACTGCAGTCTCTGTTTTTGGAGCTGCTGGAATTTCTATTTTTGGAGCCACAGGAATTGAAAAACTACTCAAATCGAGCGTGTTTTGTGGCGCTTGTGTTGGTGTTGGTGTAATTTTTGTTGGGTCAATTGGTGTTGTTTTGTTTTCGTCCATGAGTGTTTATATAAAATAAGGGTTATTTATTCCTTACTAGTATATTCAAAATCTTTTTAAAAGCAAAAAAAACCGTTTTTCTGTCTTTTGATAATTGACATTTTTACAATAATTAATCTAATTTATGTATCCATTGCAAAAAGACTTCCAATCCATGGGTTTTTTGCCTTCGGGTTTGACTACAATATCGGTGATTGCTGAATTTAGTCTTGATCCTTCAAATATTGGTTTTTTGTGCTCTGTTTTGTAGATATTTTCATCTATTTTTAACTCTTCAATAATTACTCTTTTCCCTTTATATTCAAAGTATATTTTCGGCCATAAGAAAAATGCACGATATTTGTTGTATATATCTTGAAGGGTAGCTGTTTCGGGATCAAAAAGTCAGCTTTCTTTCTCTATTTTGGTGCAATAGCTTGCTTTTTTGTGATCTTGTGGTATGGATCCTAGATGTCATTTCCCATATTCTCGAAGTGTAGTACTGAGAAACTTTGGTCCTTTGGTTTGGATTCGGTTGATGAGATCAAGTACTGTTCGGTCAAATTTGAGCGGTGTTTTGAGGGTATCTATCATATCTCAGGTATCCATTTCTTTGTCCATTTTCATGATAGTGATTCCACTTTCTGATTTGTTATCAAAAAATACTGATTGTAGGGGAGATGCTCAGCGATATTCAGGGAGAATAGAACCATGCACATTGATTGGTCACTTTGTCGGTATGTCGAGAATAGCTTCCGGTAGAATCTTTCCATATGCGATGACAACTAGGAAATCTGGTTGTTTTTCTTGTAACCACTCGGTGAATGTTTTCCCTTCTGGTGATTTTTCTGGATTGAGTTTGTTTGGTGTCTGAATATCTGTGATTCATAGTTTTTGCGCTTCTGTTTTTATGATATTTTGATGCATTTCCATACCGCGGCCAGATGCTTTGTCTGGTTGGGTGACGACTCAAACCACTTCAAATCTAGAATCTTCGTGTAACTGTTGCAAAAAAGGCACTCCGATAGGAGCTGAGCTACAGAAAACGACGCGGTAGTGAGAAGGATCATGGTTGATAGTCATGCTTGGTGTACAGTGTAAAACTCTTTCTGAAGCATACCAAATTCCTGGCCAAAATCCATGTTTTTTGAGGACTTCAACGCTATATTTGCTACAATGAGGTTCGTGACTACAGACACGTCATTTCAATCGTAATGAGGGAATTCACTGATCAGGAGAAAGGGTCATTTGGTAGATACGAATCAACCGAATGAGAGGATTACTGAGTAATTTATTTAGTTTCTGGAGTTTCTTCATATATCGCATAATAGGGATTTTGTATTGTGGGTCAATTGTATTTTTTGTCTTGATTTTGTTTATATTTTTTCTATATAGAGAGAGTTCGATGTGAACGATAAAATGCTATATCGCCGGCAAACCAAGAAAGAACATGGCGTATAATGTGTTTAGATAAATTAGGCGTGTTTGTGGTTTCCACCGACACGCTTTTTTGATTGTATTTATTCTCTAAATATATATAGTCTTTGAACTAATTTTTTCATGAATATTCTCATCGTGAGATGCGAAAATTTTGGAAAGTGCGAGAAGTTTTTCTCTCGCACTTTTTTCTTTTCTTGAAATTTTATAGGAAATCGCTATATTCTCTTGACGAAATTAATTTTTCTAAATGAGTATCGTCGCGATGATGCGAAACTTTGCAATGTGAGGAGTCTGTCCCTCACATTTTTTTGTTATTTTAAAAATCTCGAGATCCTTTCATACTACTAGATTGGGTGTAGTTGGTTACGGTTGATTCGAAGAAATTTGACTTTTCTGAGTTGTTATCTTGGAGTCTTTCGAGATGTTTGTAGGGATTCTCTGTGATCTCTGGGTAGAGAGGATCTAATCAAAGGAGATTAAGTCTGTTGTTTGCGAGCCATTTGGTATAGATCTCGGTCGTATGGTCGTTTATTCCTATAATTTTGTTTCATAGGATAAATTGAGATCGTTTGATTTCTTGGTCTACTGCGTTTTTGAACATATCGTAAATGATTTGCGTATCAAAGATTTCTGGTGTTTCATGCTGAATTTCTCTGATAATATTTGTGAAAAGCGTGACATGAGTGAGTTCGTCTCTACGAATATAATTGATCATTCTATCGGTTGCTTTCATTTTCTGTTGATCAGCAAGTGTATCAAAAAATGCAAATCCGTTATAGAAATACAAACCTTCCAATAAAAAATTTCAGATTAAGCCTCTGAAGAAGTTTTTGTCGTTTGGATTATCGATAAAATCTTGATAAATTTGTCCGATATATTGGTTTCTTTCTAGCAAAATTGGATTTTCTCTTCGGAAATAATAGATGTCGTCTCTCTTGGAAGAATCTACCACGCTTTCCAAAATAGTCGCATAACTTTGAGAGTGAATCGCTTCCTGAAATGTCTGAATAGCTAGAATCAGATTGACTTCTGGAGCTGTCACGTAATCGGAAAAATGAGGAAGATTTACGGTTTGGATACTGTCCAAAAAAATCAAAAATGAGAGAATTCCATCATAGGCTCTTCTTTCTTGATCTGTGAGTTCGGCTTTGTAACAGATACTGTCGTCATTGAGTCCAGAAACTTTTTCTGGAACTCGAAAGTTACCGATCATGATCGTGTAAAGTGAATTTGCTCGGTTATATTTGGTATTGTTGAGGTTGAAGAGTCCAGTTGTATTTCCTTTGATGATTGTTCTGATCTGAGTATCATCGTTTCCTTGAGGATTGAAAATAAGATTCTGTTTCATTTGTTGGGGATTTTTACATTTTAAAATTAAACATTAGAAATATTTTTTTTATTTGCTTTCGCCTCCCGGCGAGGGGTCTATTTTGTTAAACGACAAAATAGACGAAAAACGTTTTTTGCCAAACAAGACTCGCAGATTATTATTACAGACTACTAATGTTTATCTGCCTTTCTATCGTCTGGTAAGTTCATATAGCTCTCACCCTAGAACAGTTTGCCCATAAAGGGCAACAGGGCTCCGGAGAGCTTTATACTTGCATTATATTTATATTATTAATGTTAGCTCAAACACGTTGTTTGGCTTTGTTTTAGTTATATTATCCACTACAACTGCTGCATTCTTTGACATCGAGACTCATACTTCTGACATAATAAATGGTCTTGATTTGCTGTTGTCGAGCTTTGATGTAGTAACTGTACAGTTCTGCTGGGCTTACGTTTGCTGGGTTGATCATCCATTCAAATGAGATTGATTGGTCGATCCATTTTTGGATGACGGCGATCATATCGATGACATTGTTCATATCCATGTGGACATATTCTTTGTAGAATCGAGTATTTTGGGTGCTGAGTTTCGGAGCAACGTTTACTGATGGTGTGATATTATTGGTTTCTACGAAGTATTTTTTGTAAATTGGCAGCAGTCCTGCAGTCGTACCTACGACGAGAGAGGTCGAAGTATTTGGAGCAGGTGAGAGGTGATATGCAAATCTAAGTCCTTTGGATTTGATATCTGAGATAAGTGGTGCTCGCTGATCTTTGAGATAACTGTGTTTCGCATATCGTTCTTCATTTCTTCAGAAGAGAACTCATTTGGACCACTCACTTCCTGGAAATAGTGGATATTGACCTCTTTCTTGTGCCATTTCACAAGATGTTTGAAGTGTCGCGAATGCATATTGTTCAAAGAGTTGATCAATATGATCTCTAGCAAAAGCGGAATCATAAACCATATTGTTTGTCGCTAAATATTCTGCTAATCCCAAGAATCCTAGTCCTACACTTCTATATTTGAGCGCTGTGATTTCTGCTTCTTTGATAGGGAAAAGGTTCAAAATAATAACGTTATCGAGAATTCTCATCGCAATAGGAAGGACTGCTTGAATATCTTCAGCTTTATTAACTTTGGCTACATTAATTGATGCCAAATTACATACGACGAGGTCTCCAGCTTTGTATTTGATGCTAATAGTTCCATCTTCTTCGACCTCTTCAGTAAAGACAGAAGGAGATGTATTTTGGGCAATTTCAGTACACAATTGACTAGAATAAATATTTCCAGCGTGTTTGTTTGGATTAGTCTTGTTTACGGTGTCACGGAAAAATGAATACGGCATACCAGTTTCTACAACTGATTTGAGAAATCTCTTGAATAATTCTTTGGCTGGCATAGTTTGTTTGAGGGTAATATTTGGATTCTGTTCCAATTCAAGGTATTTGCTTTCAAACGCGTCATCAAAGAGATCTTGGAGTTTACTTCCGGTCACGTCATTGATTTCTTTGGGATCAAAAAGCGTCCAATCTTCATTGTTCATCACCCTTTTCATAAAGAGATCTGGTATACTCACTGCAGGAAAAATATCAAAAGATTTTCTTCTAATATCCCCCGTTTCTGTCTGAAGATCCAAGAAATCTAAGATATCTCTATGTCGGATATCGAGAGTCACGGATATCGCTCCGGCTCTCGTTCCTAGTTGATTTACGGCGACAGCTGTGTCGTTGATGACTTTGATTCGAGGGATTACTCATCCTCAAACACCTTTGATCCCTCTGATACTAGCGCCTTTGGCTCTGATATTACCGAGATATGCTCAGATTCCTCCACCAAATTTGGAAATTTGTGCCATATTTTCGATATTGTGATAGATAGATCTGAGATCATCATCCATATTGAGTTTGAAACAACTAGAAAGTTGGTTGAAATTTGTTCTCGCGTTCATCAATGTTGGCGTTGGTAATGAGATTTTTTGTGATGAACAGTAATCGTACATTTTGAGTGCAATATCTAATCTCTTTTCTTGTGGTTCAGGGATAGCTAAGAAAAGTGCAATCGACATATACATCTCTTGTGGAAGTTCGTGAACTACCTTGTTGGGATTCAAAAGATAACGTGATTTAAGCATCATCGCTGTCGTGTAGGTATACTCCATATCAGTTGCTTTGTTGATGTATGATCCAGCTTTTTGGATGTCTGCTTCTGTATAATAGTTGAAAAATCCTCTGTAGTAATGTCCTTTGGCAATATACTCCTTCATAAGTGAGAGAAACGTTTCTCCGCTATATGGCGTATCTATTTCAATACCTCTGTTTCTATGAGCTTGTTTGTAAAGATCCATAATTAAAAGTCTTCCGGCAATAATTTGTCGGTGAGTATTTTCTACGGTGATGAGGTTGATAGCTGTTTTGATCAGCAAATTTGTAATATCTTTGGTTGAGATATCTTCGATAAGGTATTTTTCTAGTTCTTTTCTCACGTCTTCGAAACTACAAAGTTCCTTTAATCCTACGTTTGCTCTATTGAATGTTTTTTCTATTTTGTTTCGATCGAAATTGTCTTTTGCTGTATTGAATTTGCTTACTAGAAAAAACATTGGTTTTATAGTGTAAAGTATAAAAAACTATATATAGTGATGATTTAGTATATAGTTATCTACATATTGTGTATTTAAACAAAATGTGATGTGTCTGTATAGCAAAATACGTATTCATTTCAAGGGGGAAATTGTTCGAGAAAAAAAATGAGAACCGTAGTCCTCATCTTTGTTTTTTGGGGTGTTATTTTATTACTTCAAAAGTTCTCCAACCTTACCTGCAAGATCCAATCCTGGAGTAAGATCTTGTTGTCCAATATTTCGGCTAGCTGGACAGGCATGACCTGGATTATTACGGATATATTCGAGAGCTTTGACTTTTCTTACGAGTTCAGCAGCGCTTCTTCCAAGAGGTTCTGTAGTTATTTCTATTGATTTTACTATTCCATCTGGAGAGATGATAAATGTACCTCTAGCCGCATTTCCTGATTGTTCATTAAACGAACCAAAATATTTGCTAATTTCTCCTGTTCTGTCGCTGATCATAGGAATTTCAAATCCTTTCAAAAGAGATTCTGTTTCAATCCATCTTTTGTGAGAGAAAACAGTGTCAGTACTTGCAACAAATACGTTTGCATTACTATTTTGTAAATCAGAATAAGCGTTGTTTAGATCTTTTAACTCTGTAGGACATACAAAGGTGAAATCTGCAGGATAGAACATAACCACTAATCGTTTCCCTTCAAGTTCTGTCCATTTTTTAGTTTCTATTTTGTCTGTTTTGGGATTATAGAAAGAAATAGATTTGTTGTTGTCAATTTTGGATTCTAATGTAAGTGTTTCCATTGTGTTTGTGGGTATAAGTTAAAAGGTGAGTGTCATTGCGAGGAGTCCGAAGGAGTGAGGCGACGTGGCAATCCATCGATGTCATTCCCGCTTTGTCGCGAAGCTGCGGCGGAAATCTATCTGGTATCAAATGGATCCCCGCCGCAACTGGCTAGGCGGGGAAGACACTTAGAATAGATCGCCACACTGCTGTTCGCGATGACGGGGTTATGAGAATATGCTTTGTTTAATTTTTTAATTTTAATTCTTTCATTACCTTTTCTACATGTCCTGTTGCTTTGACATTACGTCGAGCTTTGAGTATTTCTCCTGTTGAGTCGAGGAGAAAGGTAGATCTGATAGTTCACTCGTAGATTTTTCCGTACATATTCTTTTCTCCTCGAGCGCCAAATTGTTTGTGTAAAGTGAGATCTGGATCTGAGATGAGAGGAATTTGTAATCCATCTTTTTCTATGAATCTACAGTGACTCTCTGAGGAATCTTTGGATACTCAGACGACCTGAATTCCATGATCTAAGAATGTCTGTAAAAAAATAGTAAACGTGATGGCTTCCAAGGTACATCCTGGCGTTTCATCTTGAGGATAAAAATACAAAAGAGTCTGCTTTGCTTTTTTGAGGAGATCAGAAAACTCCATAGTAACCGTTTCTTGTCCTTTGCTGATAAGCATGTGTATATAATTAGGACTAAAATAGGCTATATCACGATATGTGATGGGACAGTATATGAATATACTATCTTTGTTCAAGATAAAAAACAAGACCAAAAATTATCTTGTTTCTTTGTAACTTTTGTGTGGCTGAGATTTTAAAACAAAAAACGGCTAGATAGAGTCACTACCTAGTCGCTTTAATGCTTAATGTTTTTGATTATTGTGGATTGTTTTAACTTGTTTTTGAAAGATCATTTAATAGCCTGTCGTAGGCATCACTGTAGTCTTCATTACAAGTCGATTTAAATCCCCAACATAAGTAAAAGTCAATATTCCTCAATATTGTTCTTGCTGAATCAGATTCTTCAAACTCAAATTCAAGAGCTTTTGCTTTCATTTGGCCACTTTCCTGATATTTTTCCAGTTTTATTGAAATATAGTCTTCACCTATTGTTAACAATACCTGGAAATAATCGCATTTAATTTCTGCAGCAAAGAGTACTAATGAACAATAATGTTGTTCTTTGGATATAGCTTTACAATAAGTATTCCATATCTCAATATCCTCATCATTTTCGCGATATAATGATGCAAATCTTGTTGAGACTCCATTTTTAGTAAGTTCTTCTCTAAGTTCTCTTATAATCCATTTAATTTTTTTTACTTCTTCAAAGGTGTTCATAAATTTTCCTCCTATAATTTTTTGTGAATATTATTTTTTGTTTTATATCTTATATATTATTTTAAACAAAAGTCAATTCTTTTTTATATTTCAATAAGTAAAGAAAAACACCCAATTGGGTGCTTCTTATTTTATTTAATAACTCTCTTTATATCATCTAATCTGTATCCTTTTTTCATCAATCTTTGGATGATGTCGAATCCTTCTTCTCCTCTTTTTTTGCAAACTTCGATATCTTTTTTGATTTTTTCGTAGATTCATTCTTGGATTTCTTGTTCCATTTTTCTGGAGACTTCTTGAATAATTTCTTTGGGTACTCATTTCTCTCGAAGTTTCTGAGTGACTGCGATCATAGGTTTTCCTTTTTTGCTACATTCACTTCTCAAATATGCTTCTGTAAACATTGCATCATTGATATATGTCTTTTCTTTGAGATAGTCTATTGCCTTATCTATATCTAGAGAAAAATATCCTTTTTGCATAAGTTGAACTCTGAGTTCTTTTTCTGTTTTGGGATATCTGGAAATGTAATTGAGTGCGTAGTCGAGTGCAGAATTAGCCATATCGGTGTGTGTCTAGGAATAAAGGTATCTATCTAGTAACTGCAAATGTAATATCCTGATTTTCAGATGTGAATGTAGCCATATGATCGCCTTTGATATCGGCTGTCGCTGAGATGCTAGAAAGCAAAGCTTCGTCTTGGAGAAATGATCCAAATTTAGTCATTACTTCTTTGAGTGCTTCTCCTTGTGTAGTGTATGTCAAAGCTACTTTATCATCTACGTTGTATCCTGCGTCTTTTCTCATTTGATTGAGAAATCTGGAAATTTCACGAGCAACTCATTCTTGGAGAAGTTCTGGAGTCATCGTCAAATCTAGTTTTGCGATAATATCGTTGTCGATAGCAATATTGTCTCCTTCGAGTCCTTCATACGCGATTTCATAATCACCTTCTTCAAGTATTCGTTCGTTGTTGTTGTCAAAAACCACCACTTGCCCCAGGCTATTTTCTTTGATTTTTCCTTCTTTTCCAAGTTGAATAATTCTTCCTGTATCTTTTCCAAATTTTGCAGAAAGCTTAGAACCGAGAGGTTTTATTACCTTGGAAACTTTGATAGTACTGTCCAAAGCTCATATTTCTTTGATATTGAGTTCTTCTTTGATAATGTCTTCGTATTTGCTGAGAAATGTAGTATCTGCCATAAGGAATATATTGAAAGGTAAATATCGACTGTGATGATACGAATCTCTTTTGAAGATTCAAGATGTTTGAATTACTAAAAAACCACAAACACTAAGTCTGTGGTTTCTTTCTATTATTCGTTTTTTTCATTGAGTACATTCAGAATTTCTTCGCTTTGTTCTAAATTTTTGTATCCATCTAATATCTTTGGTCTAGGCTTTTTTTCATCTCCAAGATCTGAATCTTTTAGGTAATTTTTGAAATTTTTCTCATCAATTCTTCACGTAACACTTTGCCAATATCGGAGTTGTTCGCTTCATTGTCAGAATCAAATATTACCATCTTTATTTGTTCAAAATTCTTTGAATTGTTCAATAAGTTTATCTTGAACTTCTTGAGATCGATTATATTTTGGTCATTTAGATCTAATCTGATCTGTAAATTTTTCTAAAGTTAGATCATATATACTAATATGGTTTAAATATTCAGGACGAAAGATCTCTGGAATATTGAAGTCAAAATTTACTCCTTCGTAGATGTAGGGAAGTATCCATTCTAAAATTATAAATACTTTTGGTGTATCTAATTTTTTGATATGTTGATTTAACGCTTCTATCGTTCATTCTTGGAGTCTTGCTAATTCTTCTTTGCTACATGTAGAAGTATAGAACGCTATGAGCATTGCTTCTTCATTTCGAGTCCAGTGACTTTTTAGATCTTCCAAAATTTTATCGACATTGAGAGATTTGTCTTCGTTGCTATACTTATTTATCATTTCTTGATAATTTTTATTTAGTTGCTGTACATATTTAGGTCGTTCTTCTTGTTCTCGAACCAATCATGCTTCTATGTTTTGGAGAATTTCATTGTGTACTCTACTTCCTTCTTCTTTTTGTTCAATACCAGTTCCTTTTTTTATGAGGGTTTGTATTTCTTCTAAGTTAACAAAGAAATCTTTCTCATACACTTTTGAATTTTTGTTTCACAAAAAAAACATTTCTTTGAAATTTTTGATTGCGATAGCTAAACTATCTTCAATATAATACAAAAATTCATCTCCATCCATATCTACCTTTGTAGCTAGGCGATTTAGTACAAATTCTTGTTTTTTTAGTTGTTCAAGATATCTTTCTCTTTTTTGTGAAAAATTTGAACGAGAAAGGATAAATTTCTCCTTATCAAAATCTCCTTTTTCATTTATAGATTGATTTCGATTTACCGATTTAGGATGGAATAATCAAGTTGTCTCTTGGAAGACTTTACTCCAGTTTATTTGCCCTCCTAATGTATTAGTTGGCAACAGGTCATTTTCTTTAAAAACTATTTCTGTAGTAGTGACTGGTGCTAGAGTTTTTTCCATATCGAAAAATGAGATATAAATATATTATATACTATAAATATTTGTTACTATTTGTCAATACTATTTTACTCTACATGTATATCAAAACCACTAATATTTTTTTTAACTTTAGTTTTGCCTTTTGTTTCTCATTTTGTGCTTCCTCCTAAACATTTCCCACTTTGAGCATGCCACAATCCATTAGATGTACCATCATCTATTAATCAATACACAATTTGTTGTTGTGAGAGGATTTTTTCTCTTTCAGATTCAGACTTTTTTCAAATATTTAATATTTGAGATAGTTCAAATTGATAATAGGTGAGCATTTCCTCAAGTTCAAAACTTCATTGGATCTCAACCTTATTTCATCAAACTGTTTCATATATTCAACCTTCTTGTAGTGACA
>JBAXSM010000015.1:0-21256 GCA_037130715.1 Candidatus Absconditabacteria bacterium | reverse complement strand
CTTTTATATTATAAAATTTTTATCTTTTCTTTGAATATATCCTCATCACCATTGTATTCTAAAAGGAGAAAATATTGTTTGTAGGTGTCTATATCTGGATATTCTTTTTTAAGTAAAATATTTAAAATCTTAATTAATATAGGATCTGTGAGTTTAGATAGAGCATAATCATAGAAGTTTGTAACATTTTTGTATCATAATTTCTCGTATTCCATAGCTTGAATAGCGGCATCTAACTTGTCTAATTGCTTATTTATTTGAGCTTCTTTTGTTTCTCATTTTTCAAATTCCATCCAGAAATCAAAGACCTCATCTCATTTACTTCAAAGTTCATCTTTTAATTCTAACATTACTTTCTTCTCTCTTTGGTGTTTTTCTTCTTCACTAATTTCTCAAGGGACATAATCTTTTTCTTTATATTCAGCTATGTCATGGTATTTGGCCATTTTTACTAGTTTATTGAGATCAATATCTGGAAAATGTTTTCCATAAATTGCAGCAGCTTTGGCTACTTTTCTTGTATGTTGCCAAATAGTTTCAGCTATGTCTTCAGCAATTCATCTATTCTTCCGTCATGATCTAATTTTATCTAATCCATGTTTGATTTCTCTAACTTTATGAAACATATTAATCTTTTAAAAGTAAAGCTATTAATCTTTGTCTATAAAATATCTTAGAACACCACAATTATCAGTTCTTTTGAGGACTAAAGCATCATCTAAACTCATATTATTGAAAATTACTTCTAGTGCTCTTAAACATCCATTGTGGGTTACAATAGCAATTTTGGATCCATATTTTCCAGTATACATCATGTTTATAAAATCATTTACCCTGTCTACTTGAGCTTGAAAAGTCTCTCAACTATCAAATCCTAGCAAACGTAGTCTTTTTCGTTCCTCTTTTTCTATTTTCTCATAATTAAATCTTACGCCTGGATCAATAGATACACAACCTTCACGTAGTCTTGCATCTAATATAATTTTTTGATCTTTAAATATAATTGTTGCTGTTTGTTGAGTTCTTGTCATATCAGAAGCAAAAATAGAATCAAAAACATCTGATTCAATTACTTTTTTTGTTTCAAGAGCTTGTGTTTTTCATTTTTCTGTAAGTTCAACCAACATATCTTCTTCTAATGTAGCAATTTCTCCAAGGAGATTTGCTGTGGATTCTCCATGGCGGATAAAAACAAATTCAAATTTCATAGTTATTTATAAAGAATAAAAAAAGTTTTATCCATACTTTCTACCTTTCAGTTCATCTGGGAAATGTTGATTATCTGTCTTGTGATCAGGCATATCGTGAGCATATTGATATCATTCTCCGTAATTTAAATCTTTCATCATCTGAGTTGGAGCGTTTCTAAGAACTAGAGGGACTCCTAGATTTCCGTGTTTAGCTATATCTGCTTTGGTTTGTTGAGAGATTTTGTAGGTGATATTATTTTTGGGTGCTTTGGCGAGATAGAGAGCGAGTTGAAAGAGGAAGATGTCACATTCTGGCATACCTATTCTCTCGACTGCATCGAAGGTTTGATTAGCGAGAAGGAGTGCGTTGTTGTCGGCGGGGCCGATGTCTTCTGAGGCGAAGCGGAGTAATCTTCTAGCGAGGTAACGAGGGTCTTCCCCGCCGACGAGCATTCTTTGAATCCAGTAACATGCTGCATCTCCATCACTATCGCGAAGCGATTTGTGAATAGCTGAGATGATGTTGTAGTGTTCATCTCCGTTTTTGTCGTAATAGACCATTTTCTGTCCTGCATTGAGGATATCTTGTTCAGTAATTTCACCTGTTTGTCTGAGACTAATTGCAGTTTCTAAGATATTGAGACTATTTCTCAAATCTCCATTTCAGAGTTTGGCGATGAGGAGAATCGCAGATTCTGGGATGATAATTGTTGGGTATTCTTTGAGTATTTTGGGCATCTGAGTAGTGATAAACTTATTGATATCTTCAGATTTTATCGCTTCAAAGACAAAAATTCTACATCTGGAAAGCAGGGCATTATTGATGCTAAAACTAGGATTTTCTGTGGTCGCTCCTATCAAAGTAATAATTCCCTTTTCTACGAATGGCAACAAAGTATCCTGTTGGGCCTTATTCCAGCGATGGATTTCGTCCAAAAAAATCAGTGTTTGTTTTCCATATTTTTGATTTACTTCAGCTTGATCGAGAATTTTTTTGAGATCCTCTTTTTTGCTGGTGACACCTGAGAGGATGAATGCGTCAGCTTGGATTTTTTCTGCGATAATTCTCGCAAGAGTGGTTTTCCCACATCCTGGAGGTCCTCGAAAGAGCATTGAGGGAACTTTCCCTTGTTTGAGAAAAGATGAGAGTGGTTTATCTGCTCATACTATCTGCTCTTGACCTACGAATTCTTCAATATTCTGCGGTCTAAGAAGTGATGAAAGTGGTTCGGACATGTTTTAGCTCAATGGGTAAAGCTTTTAGCTTAAAACTTCGTGCTTTTCGCTATTTCATACAATATGTATAATTACCGTCAATTGTCAAATTAAAATGCGAATTAAAACCCGATTTTAGCTTTGTTTTTTGGTCTATTTCTTTATCTTTTTTCAGTATTTTATCCCATAAGAACCTGTATTTTTAAGTTTCTTTTGTTAAATGGGATAAAAACGACGTTGAACCACCGCTATGCGGGATTCTAGCGTCTTATTTTACCTTGTTTTGAACTGCGTGAATAGCCTGTTTTTTACTCATAAGAGACCTCTAGTTGGAATCGTGTTTGTAGTGTATGCACTATCTTACTTTTTTCAATCATTGCTTTTTACGCCGCTTTTCGCTGAAAACCCTATTAAGAAGACTCATTTGGTAGCCGTATTTGTCGATAAAGATATATACAAAAGTACTGAATCTGATATTAAATGGTATGCTAGTGAATATATCCAATCTCATATCTCTGATACCAAGGCAATTGTGCTTCCTATAGATACCAAAAATTTTGCAGCCAAGGATATATCGGCAATGCTTGAAAATATGTATTTTGATGGTGTCAAAGGGAGCTCTTCTGATCTTTTGGGGGTTATTCTTCTCGGAAACATCCCATTACCGGTTGTGGAGCAAAATGGATTTATTTATCCGAGTATTTATCCATATGTAGATTTTGAACAACAACAGTTTGTATATAATGCAAATCAGAATTATTTTGTGTACAACAACAATCCCAACGGTCAGCCAGAAATTTGGCATGGATTGATTAATTTTGGAAAAGATACAAGTGCTTATATTAAGTATTTTGAGAAACTTAAAACATATGTAAAAAGTCCTTCTACCTATGTAGCACCTCGTCTCTGGTATGATGATTTTATTGGTATGAAAAGTACCTTTGCACAAGATACTTTGCCTTTGTATCTTAATAATTTTGTGTTTACTGAGGATATGGGATATCACAGATATACAAATCTTATGCTTGATTATCTTAAGACAGCAGTGAATGCTGGTATGGGAGATGTTGTTAAATGATTAGCTCAATCGGCATCTTCTCCAGAGCTCAGTTCTGCTTTGGCTGGTTGATTTGATAATTTGTGAGCTACATCTGTCCCTACCATGATGCTTTCTACTATTATCAAGGAAATGGTTAAGGGATATGATAGTCTCTATCCTGGTGTATTTTCTTCTCAAATGAGAGATAATACTCAAGCGGCATCTAGATGGTATAAAACTACTTCATGAGGATTGGTTGATGCTGTGGATGCTCATGTGGGTAAAATTGTTTTGAAAGATTCTTGGGTATTGGGAAATGTATGATCAGGAATTGCACCGCTTCTCGTAAACTACAATAATAAGCTTGAAAAACAATTGGATGATGTTATTAAATCCAAAAAATGGTCACTTGCTGTTCCTGTTTTAGATACCTACTCTGAATCTAAATATCATAAAGATAGCGTCCTTTTATGATTAAAAAAATATTGTTCTGTAGATCAAGAGGATACATATCAAAATTATTATTTTTGAAAAAAGGCTTCTGATATCAAAGATCCTCAAGAATTAACTATCTTTAGAGGGACATTTAGAAATAGTACTGGTTTACAAAATGAATCTGTTTATTCCAACACAACTCGTGCTAAATCTGGATTTACCCAGAGTTTGGGTGCTAGTTATGGTGTCTTCGATACCCAGGTAGAAGCTAATAGATGATATAATATTCTCTCAGCACCTCGTGAAAATGATGTCTATAATGCATATAAGAAACCTTTGTATGTAAGCGCTAGTTGTGCTGATTGGTCCAAATTTCTTTGGTTTAAATTATATTGTAAATCCTATTCATTTACTGTAGATGATGATAAGCAGTTGGAATCTCCTGCACAATTTGCTCAAAGAAATCGATGATGAGCTAGTTCTCTCAATCTCAATCAAGAATTGATGCAGAGAACTCCTGCACAATATGTTCTACAAAATTATAACTATAAAAATTCTCAATCACCTATTTATGATTTGTGATGATCAACTGCAGTTCCTTCAGTTGAAAAAGACGCTAATTCGGTGGCAGCTATACCAAGTTATTGATCTTTGATTAAAATTAAAACTCGTGAATGAGATCTAGACTATCCACTTTATGTAAAATGACTTAATCTTCCTGGATATGCACCAAGTGGTGATTATAATTATTTCCTTTGAAATAAAATTACTACATCTTATTCTGATTACTTTCAACAATTTGCATTAAACAAAACGGATAATGATACCATTAAAAGAATATATGTCCCAAATGTTGCAAGCCCTGCGCAGCGAAAAGCATGATCTCCTGTAGGTTGAAAATGTGGTAATTTGTATCCAACTGAATATGCCTACAACTATGTACTTATAGATTCTGTAATCAAAAATATTGCACCGTCTATAGAGCAAATCAATGGATTTAACTCAAGTCCTTTTGTGAATTGAGGATTATTTAAAAAACATTATGATTTTTTTACTCAAGGACTTAGTTCTTTCTACGAACAATTTTCTGTTATCAAAGATAGTCAATCTTCTCTAGATGAACTTAATAAACTTCCTCCTAAATTTTTGAATGCAGCTACCGCTCTTAATACTTGAGCGTTGCCTGTAGATTTATTGGCTGCTTCGGATGCTATTCTTTCTGGAGTTGATGATATTTTTGATCTCCATTATACAGTATTGGAAGAAGCAATGCCAACATTTTATTCTGTACCTACTTCATCAGAAGCACTTGGAACTATATCTTCTCTGAATAGTTATTTCACTCAGATGAAGCAAGCAGAAGCACTTGCTGGTAAGAAAACTCAATTTTTGAATTCTTGGATGACTGCATTACAGAGCAGCTGAGTACTTATCAAAACAACTGCAAATACCTTATCAGATAAATATCCACTTCTTACAAGTAGTTATTCTTCTTTGATTTCTGCTAACTATGGGACTGGTATTTTGCAAAATAAAAGAGAGTGGCTTCGTGCCAAGAAAGATTGTTGGAATACAACTGTCTGATATACTGGTGCTTATGGTGAAGTGTGTAGAAGTCTTGATATAACTATTTGAAAAATTAACGGATATTATGCTAGTGGAGTATCGTTATGAAAACAACCACTATCTGATACATCTACTACTACGGTAAATCCATTTAATGATCCAGATTTAACAAATCAATTTAAGGATAAATCATGGCTTCCTACTTTTGATACATTCTTGGCATCATTGACTAGTAGTGTGACCCTTGTTTCTCAAGTTGACTTCCCTCTGGTACCATGACTTAATCAAGCTACAAAAGATAGACCAATAGACTCAGAAAGAAATACAACATTTAAGTGACTTGGGTGAGATATTGTGAAATTTGTGTATCCAAATCTTTATGACGTAGATGTCTATGATAGTCAAAGTTGATCTCTTGTTCTCAAAACTCCAGAAGCTATTCAAAAATCTATTACCTTATATCTTATCAATAAGGCCAAAGAATATAATAGTATTCTTTGGCAAGAACAAAATAAAAGTGCAAAATATTACACCGATAATAAGTCTGCTTTTGATAAATTGACTGATAATAACAAAACTAAGAGTCTTCTTAATTTGTTAGCTAGTCCAAGTAATCGTACTACAGAATATCTTCCTGAGACATATTTTGTAACTACAATCAAAGATCAAATCCCACAAATAGCCGAGCTTCTTTATTATCAAAGTTTGCCAAGTTATTTGAGAACAGTACAGTCCAACGTAAGTAAGGATCTTAATGGAATCCGTAATTCGTTTGATGTAAACAAAAAAATCTCTTATGTGATGTCAGGTTATTTAACTAAACATGCAGATCTTGGTACGGTTACGACCCCTGCTTATTTATCTGCAGGATATGAAGTTGCGTATATAAATAGTGATGGTAATGATTACATTCCCCAACAATCAGTTCCAGAGTTTATCAGCAAACTACAAAAAAATCAACTCAATTCGCCTACAGCCAATATTCCTCTAGTAGAACAAGAACCTGCTTATGCCAAGACAATTAATGATTGTAATCTGGATGCTAATTATAGTGCATTAATTTTTGATATAAAAAAATGAAATTCTCCATGGATAGATGCATTGAAATGTCGATGGAAAAATATTCCGACAAGTACCAAATTTTCTATGACGTTTACTATGGGGCCATCTCCTGCTGAGTTTATTGCAAATTTGAGTGGTATGTTTGAGACTTGGAAGTCTTCCTTTAGTCAAATGTTCACGACTCCTAAACCAGTATTCTCCTGAAATCTCGCTGAATATTGGACAGATATAGCATTGCCTGTTCCTGTCTTAGATTCAAAGAGTGTTAAGACGGTAGATTTTGTATTTCCATCTTCGTCAACTGCGACAACCTCAGTTGTAGCTGGTACACAAATTCCATTTAATCTCTTGGCTAAGGATTTTTCAGGAAATGTTCTTTCTAGTACAGCAAGTTCTTATTACCTTAGTATTAGTACTTGAGGTGGTGTTTTTGTTGATGGACAATCTCAAGTTACAGAAACTATTCCATTTACTGATTTTGGTGATCTCTGGATATATCAAGCACCTAGATTGACCGGTACTGATTCCAAAAAGATTATTCTTTCTTTGATGCAAGGAAGTACTTGAGTTGCAGAGAAAATTCTCAATATAGAACCAGCTGATTTTACTATTTCTTCCAATGGAAATAATCTCTATGCCAAAGAAAAATCACTTGCTGGTTTGAAATTTACGCTAACTGGTTCTAAAAATTATCCAAAACTTCATTTCTCATTTCAAACTAAATCACTTCCTTCAAAACCATTAGATACACCTGTCAATATTGTGAGTGATCGTGGTTTAGTGACTCCATGAATAACAAGTACCGGTGGCTTTAAAGCCAATAGTTCATTTCTCATAGAAAAATGAGTGTTAGATGTTACCTTGATGCCGAGTTTTGTGGCTTGAACAGATACTTTGTCTATAGAAGTTCCTTGATTAGATGTTATCAAAATTCCTTTGTATGTAATTGCTGGTAGTCCATCCAAAGTTAATCTTACTGTCAATAATGCTCTTTTGACAATGTGAGATCAGTTTACATGATCATTATCAGTCAGTGATGCTTGGGGTAATGCTTTGTCTGGAGCTAAGGTAAATCTAAAATCTAGTTGACCAATACATATTCCAACTCAACCATTAACTATATCAGATACACCGTATATCTTTACAGGAACAACTGAAGAACCAGGATGAATTGCGTATATTATTAGTTATCTTGAAGGAGTAAGTATTGAGGATCCATCTTCTGATTATAAACAAATTACTGTTCAAAAACCATTTCTTCCGGAGAAAAATCTTAATGTGATGTATCTCAATCTTTTTGGTAGTGACTGGTGAAATCAGCGAGCATATGGATCTAGTCGTACTGGTTATGTGGCTGGATTAATTACTGATTCTTCGAAACTTCTTGCGGTAACTACACAATTAATTGATCCAAGTGCTCTCAAGAAATTTACTGTTGTGGTTGGTCAAAATGGACAGGTTCATCCGTTTGTTACTATGACGCCATCACTTATTAATTCTGGGAATAGTTTGATTACTACTATCCCTGATCAAGCAGATATTCGTTTGTCTGATTTTCAAAATATTCGTTTTGATGCTGTTCAGAGTTTTCAAGATTTTGTCCCTTCAAATATAACAGAACCTACATTTATTTTGTTGCAACAATCTTCTGATAGCAATCTTATCGTAGGTAAAAATCAGATTAGTTCTGGTGAACAGATATTGATAAATAGTGCTACACAAGAATGGAATACATGAGTTACGCTTACTATGGAACCTGATGTATATCAGGGATATTCTCTTTGGGATCTTAGTATAGATGGAAATAAACTTGGAACCTTGCTCTTTGTTTTGCCATCTAGTACTGCTTTGAATACGCTTTCTACTGCACTAGTAGCTCCTCAGGAATATTGAATTCAGACTACCTTTGCTGATGGATCTACCAATGGAATGTCTGGTTTGTGAATATATACGACTCAAACAATATTTGAAAAACAAGGATATAACTCTATCGAAGATAGTGCGAACTATAAACTCGGTATGTGATTTTTGGGTGATTTCAAAAATATTACACTGTTTGGTGATGGTAAAAGTGTAGGTGAAGCTACCATTCCTTATGCATCATCGTTTTTGATCAACTATGGAGATCCATTGCTCAAGAGAATCTCTGATAATGTGGAATTAGCTCAAGTTCCTTTGGATACCGGTATTGGAACTCAGATTTATAGTGATCCAAATAAAACTATTTTCAAAGTTATTTCAGCAGATATCAATAATGACGGTTTGAAAGATATGGTTATTGTCTTTACCGATGGGACAGTTAAAATCCTTAAAAATTATGGTGGAACAAATCCATATCGTGATGTTGGCGAGTTATTTCGCCTCATTGATGGTATCAAAGATATTCAAGTAGGTGATGTAGACAACAACAATTATGCTGATCTTATTGTACGTACGGATAAGGATCAAGTACGTGTATATACCAACGATAGGTGAGTGTTTGATGTAGATGGAAGATTGGTTTGTCTCAATACTAATGCTCAAGATGGACAAGTATCGACAGATCCTTCTCATGTTTCTGATATGCAGATATTTTTTGAGGATATGGATAAAGATGGTGTCACTGATATTGTCACCAATGATACTATTGGAGATGTTAAAATATTTTATGGAGGATTGACAAAAGGAGAACCAAATTATCTTTCTAAACTCTCATATACCTGTGATCCAGATTGGTATACTAGACAGAAAACATCTAGTATAGTAGTTAAACGTTTTGGTTTAAGTATAAATCCAGACTTGTATATCCAAGATACTAGTATGATGCATATTAAATGATGGAATATCATTTCTGATGCTGATACAAGCCTTCAAGATACAGATTATAGTGATGCAAGTTTACCAGAAAATCCACCAGCATTCTTGGACTGAATTACTGATCCAAGTAAATTTTCTGCAACCTCATTGGTTGGTTGATTTACCAATTATCTTCAAACAGAGAGTAATAAGTCGCTTCTTACGACATTGGTTGTTTCGCCAATAAGTAATTTTACCCCTGCGTATGAATCTCCCGATAATCATGATGCTATCGGTTACAAAAGTCTGATTGCTCTTTCTGGTGATGCAAATATATCTGTCTATAAGCAATATCAAGATGAAAATGGCGGTATCTTGCTTGATGGAGATCAAGTTAAGGTGACTTTGACCTTCTTGTGACTAACAAATAACATTAAAGCTTCTTATGTTGATCGTTTGGCTGGACCTTGGATGGTTCCTGTCGATGATAACGATCATATTGTTTCTTGGAAACTTGAACAATGAACATATGATACCAAAAATGTCTCTTGGGGATATGATGATGGTATTCAATTTGTTATGGACAATATAAATCTCTCTAAATGAGATCGTATTGTGGTTTCTTATTTAATTCGTTATCAAAGTAAACCAAGTATCACTATAACCATTAAACCAATTCCATATCCAAATAGTAAACTTTCTGCTGATATCTATCCAGATATCCTGATGAATCCTCAAGATAGTTGTAAAAAATATAGATGGGATTTTATGAATACTAGTTCGCTTGCTCATAGAAGTTATGAGGAAATTTTCGATACAAGTTTACAAGATTCTGTAAATAGTTATTTTAGTCAGTGATCTACTGAAGGAAAAGATCTTTTGGATGGTGTTTTCCCAGGTGCTGCACCTAAGGTAGATACATGATGAAAATCAGAAGATATTCAAAATAGTATTATGAATTTTGTGTCTACAGCGATGCAAGGGAAATCACTTACGGAAAGTTGGTCGGTTTCTGATCTCTTTACCTCAGATACAAATATTTCTCTTAATTTGGATTTTGTAGATAAGGCAATGGCTCCTGTAATGGCCGAAGTTGATAAAGCGATGAATGCTTTGTGTCAATGATTTAAGCTTGGAAGATGATGATGTGGACAACCACCAGTACCGTTTAATTTAATTCCATTTAATCAAGCATTCTTAGCTCCTGGGGAATATCATCTCTTTGGATGTACACCAAAATTACCAAATCCATTAGCACCAGTTTTTGCATATATCAATAAAATGCTTGGTGGATGAATGCCGGTTCTCTATTTCCCTGGGACCTTACCAATTCCTCCGTTGCCACCTATTCCGATGATTAGTACAAGTTTTATTCCAATCCCTATGAAGGGGATATGAGATGGATTTGGACTACCTGGAATATTACCTATGGCTGGCGGTGTCTATCCATCTCAAGTAAGATTATATTTGGTACCTACTTTGACCTTACAACTTGGTGTCGCTATTTGTTTTGGACCATATTCTTTGTGATCTAATATTCCTAAATTATTGAGAGATCTCTGAGGAAACTGTGTAGTTACTGCATTCCCATTGTACCAAAATAGTTGTGGATGAGGAGATTCCAATTCTACTGAACCTACTACAGAAGTTCTCGATTCTTGGATGACAGATTTAGCGACTAATGGTTCTTGTCAAAATCCAGTTCAAGTAGGAAAGACTACTACGTCATCTGCAAATACATTGATGATGTCAGATACAGTTACGAGTCCTGTGTATATGTCTTCTCGCTGAGCAGCTAGTACATCTTGGACCGCATCTATTCCAGGTGGTAATTTTGGAGGTATGTGAGCTATTTCTTTCAATGACAAACCTACCAAAGTTTCTCCTGCAACCTATGCCTCTCCAAAATCTTCAAGTACTCCTAGTTTCCTTACCTCTAGTGATGAGACATCTGATATGCTGTTGGCTGGAGTGACTATAGAACCAGGTAAACCAATTAACCTCAAAGTCCTTGGTGCAAACGCTAAGGGTATTATTGCAAAAATTGCCAAAGACTGGCTTGGAAGACAAACCAAGTATATTATGAATAACTTAACTAAATTGACGATCAGTATTACTTTGCCTAATGTCGCTGATCTCGGTAAATGATTTGATCAAATTAATAGTGCGAATTATAAAGAAATTAGTGCAACAGAGAAAGCGAATGATAAAGCATTTACATGATCTCGTAATGTGTCAGGCTCAGCACTTGTTAATAAGATAGCTGGACTTGCTTCGAAACAAAATTTTGCTGCAGCATCTGATTTTGTAAATAATCCATTTGATTCTATGGTGACTATGTTTCAACAGGTTCCATTGATTCGTTTACAAAGTAAGGATATTATTATTAATGTCCCTATGGTGACGACCGAAGATGTTCTCAAATATACTAATTATCTTAAGAGTCGATTAAATACTCAACAGAAAATATTGAAACAATGGGTAGATATGGTTGCTGATGTGATGTATGTGTGTGGGAAAGTTTCTCCTCAAGATGCGAAACAAGAATTAGCTGATTTGCCATTCGAAGAACAATTAACTAAAGATCCTACTTTGTGACTTACATGAGGACAACAAACAAAATTGGATACCATATTGGTAAATTATAAAAAATTCTTGACGGATATTGCGAATAAACCAGATCTGCCTGCGAAAGCAAATGTTGTTCAAGATGTTTCGTATAAATGGAAAGAAGCTCAGGCTCAATTTCCTCTTTTTTGGCAAAGACTTCCTATCAAACCATTCCTCAAAGTAGCTATTACCGCTCTTACAAATAAGAAAACAGCCAATAACAATAAACTCTCCCAACAAGATCAATTACTTTTGAATCGTATTCAAAGTCGTTACAAACAGATTTCTTTTTGTTCTCAATTTTCTGCAAATATAGATCCGTTTACAACTTTTTATACCAATGCCACACTTCTTGTTACCAATGTAAAACAAAATATACAAGTGCTCCAAGAGTACAAAAGATTCCCAATGCAGTTATCCAAATGGATGGCTGTGGCAGATACCTATTTATCTGATATAACGAGCTTCTTATCTAATACAGTTGTAGTATTGATGCAATGGATGTCAACCAATGCAAAGATATACTCTAAGTGGATTGATGCTATGATTTTGATTGTTTCTTCTATCAAGACTTGGCAAATTTTGATTGATTTTTCTGTGAACTGGGGACAAAAATGTGGTAAGTGTAGTAGAGATAGTTATGGATCTTATTCTTGTGGACTATCATTTTTGTTGGACAAAATTAAACTCCCTATATTACCGATTCCGCCATTTAAGATTCCAAATATTTATGTAGATCTTTCTCATATTGATCTCTGAATGACGGTGGCACTTCCTAGATTCCGTTTTGTTCCTGTGGGTGTTTCATTACCAAAGATTCCTGATTTGCCGTCACCACCAAATATAAATTTAGATGTGAATTTAGGATTAAATCTTGATTTTTGATTTAACTTTAGTATTCCACAACTTCCTGTATTGCCAAGTCCTCCTACCTTACCAGACTTACCATCGTTTATACCAAAGGTTGATTTTGCTTTGCCTACCTTACCACCTGCTCCTAAAATTCCAAATCTTATTCCTGAAATTTGAGTGACTTTGGACTTTGCTAGTTCTCTGGCTAAAATTTTCTGTATTGTGAAACAATGAGTTGGTCTTGTTGGTGAAAAATGAATTAAATCTAAAGTAGAACAATTAACTCAGAGAACTTGGGATGTGAAAGCATTTGATTTCTTGGATCAGACGGTTTCTTGGAAGAAAGATCCTGCTTTGTATGGATTCGATTTCAAATTGGATGGATATATCAACTTCAAGATGAATTTCGATCCTTTCTATAATCTTCTCAATTGAATTGCTTCCGGAATTAATGAGTTCACTTCGAAAACTCAAAATAGTGTGCAGACGTATTTAACTAAACAATCTGTTGCTGCTCAGAAAGCAGTTACTGATTTTTCTACAGAGAATCTTAAAGATTTAGATTTCAAGATTGATGCAAAACCTACTATTGATTTAAATACGGCTATTTTTGGAGCTAATACGGCATCATCGTTGGATTATGATGTAGCTGCTGCGAAACTCAAAAAAGATTTGGCATACTTTGCTACCAAGGTAGATGATCCTCAAATTAAAGATAAAATCAAAACCGTGAGATCTATTGTTAATCAAAATATAAAGATCACTCCAGAAACCAAAAAACTTCTTGCTGTGCAAAATCAAATTCAGACAGTTATCTCTGCGAAACAAAAAGAAATTAGATGATTAGCTAGTCATATAGATAACTATACCAAATTCTTGGCACAAGTGGATCGTCAAGATGCAGTGTTAGTTAGTAATGATACTATAGATACTACCTATACAGTAAATCTATTTAGTACTGATGATGCAAGTCGTAAACTTTTGGCTAGTCAGGAAAATCCGTATAAATTAGCCTTAGATACAAATGCAGGATTAGTTGAACGTTATGTAAATACGCTCAAGAGTACGACAGCAGAAGATTTTGGTGTAGACAAAGAAACATATAACAAAACATCTGATTATATGGCATGATTATCTTCAAAGATCAAAGATGTGTATACTCGTCTAGATTTGGCTCCTATTGCTTATGATTCTTGTGGTATGCCTCGTGTTGTAGAATCACCAAAAACGACTTCTTCATCATCTGTTTCTCGTGGGCCTCTTTTGGCTGCGAATACATCCGCTCCTTCATCAACACCAGCTTCTAGCTCATCATCGACAGATGCCTCATATGATTTGGCTCCTTATGTTCGTGGTGTCTTTGTTCCCAAAACAACCGCTAGCAGTGGTATTCAAATGGTCAATGTTGTTAAATCAGATTGATATATTGAAAAGATAGGTAGTAATTATCAGGTATTCTCAGGGAATGCAAGTCAAGATCTCAATCAAGATGGATTGGTAGATGTTCTTTCTTGGGATAGTCATGGTGTGTATGTCAAATATTCTCATCAACATGTTATTCCTAAAGTGAATTTATCTCTTCAATCGTATGATAAAAATTATTATGTATATGATGGATGATCTCGATATATCCCAAGCTATCATGCAGTTCTGGAAGCAAGTTATCCAGATGGTGATGGATATGTTTCATTTGGTAATGGTTTAGAAATCAATCTTGTTCATCCATATCCAGAAGTCAAAAACTTTGTAGTAACAGCACAAGATTTTGATTCTGTTCAATTTGCTTGGACATCACATACGAGTTTGTGATATACTCCGGATGCATATTTGGTCAAATTGAATCAGAGAATAGATACCTTTACTGACAAGGATAGTTTGTTTGATCTTATTGGAAAATGAGCACAAGATTTATTATGAAAATCATATGTTCTCTTCTTACCAAAGAATACTAATTATACTGGATCCTTTGTAAATATCTCAGAGAAAGCATATACGCTATTTGGAGATTCTTTTGAAAATCAACATTTGATTACTGATCTTTTGCCTGGTGGTGCTTATTCTGGTTCTTTGCTTGCCGTCAAATATTATGATCCAGAACAAGAAACTATAACTTCTTCACTTTCAGAGATTCCTAGACATCGACAATATGCTAAGATTGTTGGTCTCAAAAATATAGGTAATGTAGATGCCCAAAATTATGTGGTTGCATCTCCGTGGTCTAACCAAATTGTTGTTTGAAGACAGCTTCTTGCTGATTCTGTGGGACCAAGTTCTACTATTTCTTTGTATAGACCAAGTATTAAACAGATTGTTAGTGAGGGTAGTGATCATAAAGGATATATAGGTACTACGTATTCACTTCAAGCGCATCGAAAAGATAATGTAGCTGTTTCAAAAATGCGAATTCAACAAGGTGATCAGATTATTGCTTTCCAAACTGGTTTGCAAGAAACTGGATTTATTGAGCTATCTGGTTTGAACTTTACGGGGAATGTTAGTCTTGATTTTGTCTTTGGAGCAGAAGATTTCCAAGGCAATAGACAGACTGATCCAGTAAGATTGACTATAGAGACACCTGAGATTTCTGTCAAAGATGTACCTTTGTCGTGAGCATCTGGTAATATTGTTGCTGAGCTTTCTCATGATATTGATGAATGATTAGTTACTTTCCAAAGAGAAAGAAATCAGCGTCGAGTTGAAATTACAGGATCGCTTTCCAATACTTTATGATGATTCAATTTGAAACCATTACAAACTATTTTGACTGGTGGTGTCTTTTCTCTTGGACAAGATGTTGGTTTCTATGATATGAAAAATAATCAAATAGGATCTCTTTCTCCATCGGGAAATCTAAAAATCTTCCCAGCATATGATGCTCTTTATAAAATTCAGATGGATTTAACTTCTAGTTTACCAGCTTTACGTGTCTTGGATATTAAACAATCTGATACCTTGTTTTGGGTTCATTTACCACCTAAACAATTGATTTCTCTAAAACTTGGAAAACAAGAACCATTGTATACACAAGTTCCTTTACAATGATCTACTTTTGGCGGTTTCGATGGTGGTGTTTGTGTCAAAGACAGCACTCAACAATGCTTAGTCTATGTTAGCAAGGTTGGTGAATTATATATTCCACAGCAATTTATATGATCTCTGCGTGCGACATATTTTTATGATGCAACGAATCAAACTGTTGTGTATACTCTTCGAGATATGTTGTCTACAGAAAAAGATCCATATATTGCACAGATTACTTTACAGGTAAATGTTTTACATTAATGCATCTAGCTATGAGAAACAATGTAATAAAAACATATAGTCTGATTCTGATTTCTGCAAGTCTTTTGTTTGCGGTTGGTTTTGCTGCCGAGGACGATTGTGATTTGGCTATTTCATGAGCACGTGTTGCTGTTTCTACCTGGTGAACATATTCTGGTGCAATTACGTATCCTGATGTATTGGTTGCTTATGATAATTTGTATGCCTATTGTTGTAAAGAAAGTCTATTTGCTGAGAATACTGATGCTGATTGTTCAGTCTCTAGACCTGTGCATTTGGAGAGTCCATATTTGGTTGATCATTTGGTAGATGTTGGATTTAGACGTTTAGATGTGGCTGGTGCATATTCTGGTCAAATAGTGGATAGTTGAGCTAAGGCTTGGTATGAGTTATTACATACTACAACATGAACGCTTACACCACTGATGGTACAAGCTCAATACAAAAAGAACTGGTCACTAACCCATGTTCCGCTCTTACAAGATGAAGCTGGTGATATCAAAGATTATCTTCCTTTATATACTGGATTTAGCTTACGTGATAAATATTATAATCTTTGTTATGTTATCAAACACGCATATGAAGATATTTTGCAGCACGATCAACTCAAGTGGACAATAGATATTTGAGATCAATATAGTAATTCTAGTTTTTATACTGCTTGTATGGGTTTAGCTAAACAAAGAGTTTGAGAAGAACTCACCTTTGCTCAGACCATTATGATAGATCGTTCAAATAGTGCTCTAGAAAGTACGATTCAGTCATATGCTATTGTAAACTTTGTTAAAGATCGTCTTATGGCATTATTGGATAAGCTTCAATCAATTGTTTCTCTCTTTGGACAAATAGGTAAACAGGCTCCACTATCCAAGCGTTGTTCACAATAATTATGTGTTTTTATTCTTTATATATATGCTTATGTTTTCTCTCCGCAAATTGTTAGTTTTATCCTTTGTTCTATTGGGACTTGGATCATCTGTATTTGCTCAAACATTGGAAGTGGTTCCAGAAGTAAAAGGAACTAATGTTCAAGATGTAAAAGATGATGTTACAAGAGTTTCTCTTCAGTGAGGTCAAGTTTGGGACACGTATAATAAAACACTTTCTGGCGCTTATGGAAAAAGAGATTTGTCTGAACAACTCTCATCTGGAATTATGGATTGGACGACAATATTAGATTATTTTGCTCGTTTTGTGAAATATTTATCTGAAATTGGTATCTTTGTCGGAGCATGTTTTATTGTCTATGCTGGATATGTGTATGCAACAGCTGTCTTTCAAAAGAGTGACCAAGTGAGCAAGTGAACAGCTGCTATTAAAAATGCAATCTTTGGTGTAATTATTATAACATTCTCTTATGCTATTATGAAAGCGGTTATGGCTGCGTTTTTGTAATATTATTGTAAACCATTTATTTGAGTCTTTATCATATTGCTAGTTTTGTTTAGTGTTTCTATCTGTTCGCCTACTTGAACTCGGAAATTACTATTCTTTTCCAAAAACTGATCCATTTGTTCATTGAACACAATGGATTTTTTATTTTTACTATTTTCTAAGACACTCTGAGGATCTAGTTTTGGTTTAAGTGCATTTATTTTTGCTTTTTCGTCTGCTATATTTTTTTGTATTACATCGTACGAATCAGCAATGTTTTTTTTCGCATTTTGTAAGGCAACATCATATCCATTTAGATATTTATTTTTGAGTGCTTCATTTTTGGTATCTCCTGCAATTTCTGAAGCTTTTTTAGCTGCATTGTTTTTGGTTTCTTCTTGTTTTGCTTTGTTTTGTATTGGAGAGAATAATGATTTAATATATATTTTAATCTCGAAAGAAATAAATTTAGCAAAATCAATTGCAGCCAAAGGACTATCAAGATATTCTTTTGGTCTTGCATATTTTACCATTTCTCCACCATTAAGAAGATTTTCAAACACAGATTTTATTCTTGTTAAACTATCATCTCGCCCATAAATATCCTTTCCTTTGCTGACACGATTTTGTTGTACAGGAATGGTACAAAATCTTAGTTTTAATTGTCCATCCATACCTTCCAATCCTAGACCTGCTTTTGGATATTGGATTGAAAAACAGAGACATTCTATTTCACATATAATTCCTTCTGATATAGCGTTTTGAATACATATTGGCTTCTGTTCTAAACTTTGGTCAGCGCAAGCTGCCTTATTCCCCACCGTTGTATCCCAACATTTGGCTGTACATGTTTGGGTACTTCCTGTATCAAAAATACTATTTATTTTCCCCTCAATTAATTGGTTCATGCTGGCGAGTTCCGCTGGGCTTGGATTGTCTATATTTCCTGAAATCTCTGTAGCAGGTGGTATATAATTGTTTGGTCCATTGTCTTGGCTTGTCTGTGCATCAATATCATCTAAATATTTTTGTATAGTTGTCGTGCTATATTCTGTCGTTGTGGTTGCGTTTGTATTACTTTGACCTGCACTGACTGTAGGTAAACATATGTTTCATTTTGCAACTCATAAGAGATTTGTTGTACTACTTGTTGTCGTTGAATTGGTCTTTGTTGTGGCTGTTGTATTTGTAGTTGAGATAAAATTATCCAATGCTGGATCAGGCAGTATTGGTGGAGTAGCATCCGTGTTTCCATTTCCATTAGTATTGCCTTGGGTTCCATTTCCTTGGATATCTCCGTTTCCGTTTGTTCATCAATTAGTATTGCCATATGTTCCCATATTTTCGAGGCCTCCGTTTCCTTCTAGCCCATTTGCTATTGCAGCAAGTGTACTTTGATTTGATGCAGATTTATTTTTTGGTAGTGTATAAAAAAGTGTCTCTGTAGGACTAATAAATGAGCTGAAAAGTATTTTACCAATATTTTTGATATCTACGAGAATATCATAAGCACTATCGTCTAATGTCCCGTTTGTAAATAAATCTTCACCATAGGTTAACTCTTTAAATGAATTTTGATCCATATAATTATTATCGATCATATAGTATTGATTTCGTATTCGTTCTCTAATACAGACTCTTTCATCTATATTCATGGAATTTTTACAATCAGGAATAATTTTGCTTAATCTTGTATAACTTGCATTGATTTCTGTCTCAGCTATTGATGTTTTTTCTCATTTTTTAACGGTGTTTATAGCTGCAGCAACTTTCTTTTTTCCGCCCTTTGTGTCATAGAGAATATTCATAATATCTTGTGCTTTGACTGATGTATTACTTTTTTGACTTAGGATATCTGTCATTTGTTGAATAGTAGTTTTGAGTGATACCATTCACTCTGATTTAACCATAGTCAATGCTTTTGTATAGAGATTTTCTGTTGCAATTTTTCCATTGAATATTTGGTCTATTGGTCTAGATTGTTCTGTATCTTTGATAATATTATCGAAGAGTGTATTTAATGTCCCGATTGCTCAAGAATACGAAAATCAGAGTCCGCATATGCAGATTATCATGACTTGTCGTCGTCTTGCTTTACTTCGTGTCTTGGACATTTCTAAAGATATCTCATAGAGTATAAATAGGTATTAGTGTTTTGTTAAATCATTGAACAAAGGTATTTATAGCTTCAGTATACATTAATAATCATATATGCATAGGGAAGGTCATTTGTAATTCTTTGAGTAATCTGATGCTGGTTTTGATTGCCTTTCTGGAATCACTGAGATTTTGTTGAATGACTGCTATTTCATCATTTCTGTCTTTGGCCTTTTCAATAGCATTATCTCCAGCATTAGTTTTGAATTCTGGCTGCTTTTCTAAGAGGTAAATATAGTATTGAACAAAGCTTGTATAGAAGAATAATTCATTATAGACAAGGTTTACAAACTTTCCCATATCTCCATCATATACTCCACAAGCTATTGTATTATAAGCGTTGTTTGTTTGATCACAGTTTGCCGTTTGTTTATCGGTATATAATAGACTTGTATTTACTATATTTTTGCTGCTATTTAAATTATTTGTTGCATCTTGGAGATAGCTGGTCATTTTTTTACACGTTTGAGGATATTTATAGTCTTTGTCTTTGGCACAAATTGATACAACATCTTTTTTTCCGAATGTAAAATATCTTTTGCTAAACGATGCTATTAACTCATCGTTTGTTAATGTGATATCTCATTGTTTACCATAAATACTGGCTTGATAAATACTCATGTAGCTTTGAATAATTTCATCAAATAATTCCTGTGTATATTTGGTGGTATTGTAAAATGGATCCGGTAATCGTGTCTTGAGTGTATCTACTTTCGTCCCATCGCTCATTTCTTGAAAAAAAACATATGATGTCTCAGCAGTATCTGATAATCATGGACCTCGTGTTATTTTTTCATCAGGAAGTATATCACTACATAACCTATACATAAAAAGAGAATTTTTTGCGTTGAATGATAAGCCAGTATAGATCATCGGATCTCATAATGTCATGCTTCTACAAAATTCTCTGCTTGCTGATTTAAATAATCATTTATCTGTTCACTTATTTTCAACTACAGCATTAACTGGCGCAAGTAAAGCATCTAATCTTTCTACATATGTTTGTGCAAATGTTTGTGATCATCGTAAAAACCCTACACAGAGGAGTGCATATATACTTTTCTTATAAAGGATCATTTTGTTTTGTCTTTTCATCATTAGTAGTAACATTTTTTAGAAGTAATATTTGAGCATTGATTTGTACATACCTCTCCTAAATTTTTTATCAAAGAGTTATCTTTTGATTTTTCTCCTATAATACCATTTAATGTCGTTATTTGCTGACTTAATAATCCAAACCGTGTTAATACGTCGGCATTTTCTGCCATCATAACATAATCTTTTTGTTGGCTTGCTTCTTGTAAAATATCATTAACAGAACTTACCATTGTGGTTTTGAATACCTTCTCTTCTCCATCTGCTATTTGATCTAATTGTGGGACTTCTATGTTTGGTGTTTCTTTTTTTCCATCACTAAACATACTTGTAAATCATTCTTTCACTGTCTGTCGCTGTGACCTTCGTTTATTACTTTTTAATCCCAGAATACCTGCATCTTTTACCTGATTTGTTGAAAGTCAAAATCTAGTTTTGAGTGCATCTTCTTCAGGTGTTGTGATCTTCTTAGTAAACATTGTTTTCCCCATGGTGAGTAGTCTTTCGTTGGCTTGTTTGATCTCTTGTACAAAACTACCTGCTCCACTTGATGCTACGGCTCCGATTGCTTTTAAATCAATGAGTAACTGAGATCGACTATTGT
>JBAXSM010000014.1:0-22272 GCA_037130715.1 Candidatus Absconditabacteria bacterium | reverse complement strand
ATACGCTGCTGAGTTATATCACCTAGAAATTTTGGCCAAAAATATCCAAGATCAGGACCAAAACAGGACCAGATTTCTTCTCGTTGCAAAGTCTGATACGACCGTTTCTCACAGCAGCTCAATAGGTAAAACTACCATCTTATTTGAAACCAGAGATATTCCTGGAGCACTCTACAAATCTTTGGGATGCTTCGCTACAGCAAATATAAATCTGACCAAAATCGAGTCTATACCTTCCTACAAAAATCCGTTTATTTATTCCTTTTGGATTGATATTCAAGGGCACACCGATGATCAGTGAGTCAAACATGCGCTAGAGGAATTGGCATTTTACACCAATGAAATTAAGATTCTTGGAGAATATTAGTAATCTCCCATCTCACCCGGGTGGATTTGTCTCAGATATCAAAGATCATCTAAGATATTCTCAATTTCCACCCGGGTGAGACTACAAAAAAACAACGCATTTGCGGTGTTTTTCTTAGATATCTAAGTTGAGAAAATATTCCCATGCTAATTGACTAACCTTTACGTTCAATGTACTAGCAACATCTTTTCTATCTACCCACTGGTAACTAAATTCAGCCTCTTGCTGTTCTAAATTGTTTAGTTTACAATATACTATTTGACTGATAGTTTGAAGATTAGCTTCTTTATTTTCATGCTTTCTCAGAAGATGAATTTCAAGCTCAAGATCTTTATAGTTTCAAATATTCGTGTATCCAGTTTCTTCAGCTACTTCTCTATATGCAGCTTGCTCAAATGTCTCTCCCTCTTCGATACCACCTCATACAAAAGTAATTCAATAAGGTTGATCAAGACAGAGAAATTTGTCTTCGCTTCGATGTTGTACAATTACTTGGACTCTTTGTCTAATATCAGGCACCAATCCATCATCTATAGGTGGCTGAGTTTCTGATATAAGTTTGATTATTTTTTTCATGTACAATCTTTCTACATAAATATATCTCTAGGTTTAGCTCAGTCTTGAGGACCAATCAATCATCTTTCTTCCATTTGATCCATGATTCTTGCTGCACGAGCAAATCATACTCAGAGTTTTCTTTGAAGTAATGTTGCAGAAGCCTTTCTTGTCTCAGAGATGACTTGGATAGCTTGTTCTATAAGATCATCGTCATCACCACCATTGCCAGCAAAGAGAGAACTTCATGATTCCATTTTACTTTCAAGCATAGCTACAATTTCAGGATTGTAGATATCTTCTTCTGTAAGACCTCACATATATTTATTTCTCAAAGTCTGTACAACTTTTTCAATTTCTTCAGTGGAGACAAACGGTGCTTGGATTCTAACTGGATACTTAGTAGATGGATCGATGTACAAAAGATCTCACTTTCCTACCAAAGCTTCAGCTCACTTTCTACCAATAATAGTTCTACTATCGATTTCAGATACTACACCAAACGCAATTCTGGTTGGTATGTTGGCTTTGATAAGTCCAGTAATAACATTTACCGATGGTCTCTGTGTAGCTACGATTAGGTGAATACCTACAGCACGAGCTTTTTGAGCGATACGAGTGATGCAAATTTCTACATCTTTTTTGTTTCCTCACATCATCATATCAGCTAATTCATCAATCACAAATACGATACGATACATCTTTTCACCGATAATCTTGGTATTATATTCATCAATATTTTTGACTCTCTTATCTTTGAGAAGGGTATATCTGCGTTCCATTTCATCTACAGACCATTTCAAAAGCTTGAGTGCTTTGTCAGATTCGAAGACGATAGGTGCAAGCAAATATGGTAATCCAGAATATAATTCAAGTTCTACTTGCTTAGGATCAACCATCAAAAACTTTAATTCTGATGGCGTATTTTGGTACATTAGATTAAGAATGAAATCATTAACCCCCACGGATTTACCAGATCATGTAGCTCCTGCAACCAAGAGGTGAGGCATAGATTCAAGCGTTTTGATAATATTAGATCCATCAATAGCTTTACCCAATGTGAGATTATTATCAGATGTTTTCATGCCTTGTATAAAATCATGAGATCCCATAACATCACCAAGTCTTACCATCATAGGTTTTGGATTTGGAAGTTGGATACCAACACAGTCAGTTCCAGGGATAGGAGCTACGATTCTGATTGACTTAGATTTGAGAGATAATGCGATAGCATTTACGAGTCCTTCAATAGTTGAAATTTTGATTCCAGATTCAGGTTTGATTCTGATCTGTACGATTGAAGGTCCAATATCAAATCACTCTATAATAATAGGTACATTAAATTCTAAGAGTTTACTTTGAAGTGATTTAGCCTTTTCCATAAGGAATTCTTCATCAATAGACATTGTTTGATTTCAACTCGATTCAAGAATGCTGGTCATAAAAGTAGGTTTGTCACCAGAAAAATTGATCGTCACTTTTTGCTTTTTCTCTTTCTCAGCTATTTTCTCTTGAGCTTGTTTCTTGATAATAGTGGATATAAATGAGTGAGAAATATCTTGTGGTTGGCTATGATGAGGCTCATCCTCAGATTCATTGCGACTTATTCTGTTAATTTTTTTGGCGATATCGGCTGTTTGTTGTCTAGCTTTTTCTACTGGTCTGTCCTCTTGTTTGAGATTAATTCTAAATTTAGGGAGAGATACATTAAATGTCCACAAAACCCAGATAATACATCCAATCAGCAACAAAATAATAAATACTTTGACTGCTAGTGCATTATTAAATGTTTTTTGAAGTGCAAAGATAATAGGTCGAGATAGATATCCACCCAGCTTTTCATACTTCATAGGCTCTCCGTCAATAATAGGAAAGTTAAGAATAGCAGATATAACCATCATAAGTGTCAGAAATTGTTTGATGAGAAGCTTCATAAGATATCATTTTGCGAGAATCATAGATCATACCACCACAGACAAGCCAAAGAATATAAGTAATCCAATTTCTCCAAATGGTACGCTTGCGTAATCAGTAAAAAAACTGAGCAGTGGAGATGTCTTAGCCAAAATGAAGCAAAAGAAAAAAAGCCCACCCAAAGCGATAAGTGCGATTCAAACTTTGTATTTATTTAAGATAATATGTTTTCCTTTTTTCTTTTTTCCCAAACCACACCAATAAAAAATATAAAATAACAATCAGACTCCGAATCTTGTACGGTTTTGTTTATTATTTTCAATAGAAATCACGGATTAGCTTAGATTATTCTCTCTCCTTCAACTTATCACAGACCAATCTAAACGTACAACTGGCACATTTTTTTGGAGAAGTAGTTCTCTGGAAATGAGTATGGGGAAGCGGAATGTTTGCTAGAGGATCTTGATTTACGAGAAATTGTTTTTGGTAAGTAGTGTCTTCAATGATTTTTTGAATAACATCATCAAGGTCTTTTTGGGTGATAAATCCACCTTTGCTTTGCATGCTAGGAAGATATACTTCTTCTACGTGAATTTTTGTGTCCCCAAGTTGGCGGCGCTTTTTGTTGAGAAGAATTTTAAGTGCATAGATTTTGAGTTGATCAGTCATATCATCTTGATCTAATTTTTCTTTTCCAGATTTCCAATCGAGAATCAAGAAAGATTCTTCGCCCAATACAGCACCAAAATCAGGCGCCGCCAAGAGAGATATATTAGAAAGTTCAGGAACTTGTCATAAATCCACCTTCATTGCTTCAAAATTTGGAACGGTTGGATTTTCAATATACACCTTTGTCCCATTCGCAAAATACGCACTAATGCGTTCATGCCATTTGCTTTGTATGAGTGCATCTAAATTATCAAAAACCTTATTGATCGTCGGTTCTAATAAATTTTCCGTATCTTCTCCATAGAAATGTTCAGTTAATCCAAAACGTAAATGTGGATCAAATTTACTATAATCCCTAAGTTGAGATTCTGTGAAAGCCAATTCCATTTCTGTGGCTACTTGTTGTTTGAGATGATTAATGTCGACAGGTTCTTTGTGATTAATAATTTGATCTTTGAGCGCTAGAAGATAGAGAGAAAGTAGTCTGTGAGTTTTTTCTCACATCCACATTTCCATGGTTTTGAGATGTCTAAGAATACTAGAAAGTTCATAAAGATCTGGAGAGAAGGCTTTGAGACTCCAATCGTAATAGCTGAAGAAATATTTTTTTTGACAATATTCGAGTAAGGTAATCTTTGTATTTGACCAAGAAAGCGAGCTCATGATCTACAAGATATAAGGTAAAAACTTGCCGAATTGTATCAAATTTTAGTGATTTTGCAAGAGGAATATCACTTGTCGACATTCTTTTAATTGTGCTAAACAACTCGTCGCTAATATATGATTCTCGGAGAGATATTTTGTCAAAACATCTCTACAGAGGACGTAAGATATTACGTCCCTACAAAAGATGTGATTTATCACATCTCTACATTGGCGACGATATTTAAACGTTGATTTTAAAAAATAAAAACTAGCGCTTCATATGTGTCTAAATACAGCTGGAAGACGTATTTTGACTAAGCAAACCAAGAGAAAATAAACACGCGAATTTATTTTCTCTAGCCTTTTTGGCTACTTTTTCTGCAATGAGAAAAAGTATGCTCGGGTGAAGGGCGAAGCGCCTTCTTTAAAAGATAAAGATAAAAGTAATGCCCAACCGGCAAGGTGATTAAAAGAAAAGTGAAATAAAAAAGAAACCATTTTTTATAAACAAAAAGCCCAGAGGTTTCCCTCCAGACTTCTGCTGTATGTTTATATACAATTTATTTTTGATCCGCATCAATCACTTCTCCTTCTACGGTATCATTTGGAATTTCTTCATTTGGATTTGGAGTTTCACTACTAGGTGTAGCTTGGTATTTTTGAGCCATTGTTTGGAACTCTTTCTCAATGCGTTCAATTTCTGCATCAATTTCTTCCTTAGTAGCATCTTCCTTATCTTTGAGTGCTCTCGCATCAGCGATAAGTTTGTTGATAGTTTCTTGTTCTTCAGTAGGAATCTTATCCTTTTGTTCTGAAAGCGTTTGTTCTATTTGGTAAGCCAATGCTTCAAGTCTATTCTTAGATTCTACGATTTCTCTCTTTCTGCGATCTTCTTCAGCGAATTTTTCACCATCAGCTTTTGCTTTTGTGATTTCTTCATCTGAGATGTTTGTAGATCCTTGGATCTTCACTTCTTGAGATTTACCAGTAGATTTTTCTTGAGCAGTTACATGGAGGATTCCATTTGCATCGATATCAAATGTTACTTCGATTTGAGGTTGACCTCTTCTCATAGCTGGAATTCCTTCTAGATTAAACATTCCGAGAGACTTATTATCTCTAGAAAATTGTCTTTCTCCTTGGGTTACATGCACAGTTACTGCATTTTGATTATCAGCTGCTGTAGTGAATGTATTTGCTTTTTTTGCAGGGATTGTAGTATTTCTAGCGATCATAGCATGAGCAATTCCACCTTCAACTTCTACACAGAGACTCAATGGAGTCACATCAAGCAATAAGATATCAGTCACATCTCCTTGGATAATTCAACCTTGAATAGCGGCTCCTTGTCCTACAGATTCGTCAGGATTAACCGTTGCTTTAGCTTCTTTTCCAAAGATTTCTTTGACGATTCTTTGAACAAACGGCATTCTTGTAGATCCACCAACCAAGATTACTTCGTTGATTTCACTAGTTTTCAATTTAGAATCTCCCAAAGCTTGTTTTACTGGAGATTTACATTTTTCGATAAGGTCTTTACAGAGATTTTCGAATTGCGCTCTAGTCAATGTTTGTTCTAGGTTTCTAGGTTGTCCGTCTGTTCCTGTAGTGATAAATGGAATAGAAATATCCACTCTTTCTACATTAGAAAGTTGTTTCTTAGCTTTTTCAGCTTCATCTTTAACTCTTTGCATTGCCATAGCGCTGCTCTTGAGATCGATTCCTTCTTTCTTTTTAAATTCGTCTACGATGAAGTCCATGATTCTTTGATCGAAATCAGCACCTCCGAGTCTCGTATCTCCACTTGTAGAGAGTACTTGGAATGTTCCTTCTGCTCCGATTTCCAAAACAGTCACATCAAATGTTCCACCACCAAGGTCAAATACTACGATCTTTTCATCTTTGTTTTTTCCTTCTCCGTACGCCAATGACGCAGCAGTTGGTTCGTTGATAATTCTTTCTACCTTGAGTCCAGCAATTTCACCGGCAGCTTTGGTAGCATTTCTTTGAGAATCATTAAAATAAGCAGGTACAGTAATTACAGCCTGAGTTATTTTTTCTCCCAAATATTTTTCAGCGTCTTCTTTGATTTTCTTCAAAATAAAAGCTGAAATTTGTTCTGGTTTGTATTCCTTACCATCGACAACAATCAAGATTCCACCGTCAGATCATTCTTTCACGTCAAATGGGATGTTTTTGATTTCATCTCTCATTTCGGAATATTTTCTTCCGATAAATCTCTTTACTTCGTAGATTACGTTTTTTGGCTCGAGGATTGCTTTTCTTTTTGCAAGATCTCCTACCAAAAGTTCGTCACCTTTGATGTATACAATAGAAGGTGTTGTTCTTTCTCCTTCTGCATTTGCAATAACTTCTGATTTACTACCCAAGAGGTAGGCGACACAAGAGTTGGTTGTACCGAGGTCAATTCCGATTACTTTAGCCATCTGTATATAGAGTATGATATAAAAATAGTATCACTTTAAGATAACAGGTGCTATATTATATATTTTTTTCTAAATTTCAAGTTTTTTTTATCACTTTTTGCATTTACGTGCTACATAATTTTTTAAATACAGGTATAAAGTGTATTATTTATCTTTTATAGTCTAAAAAAATATACTTGACTTTTATATAAAAAAGAGTATAAGATGAAAATAAAAACAGAAAATATATAAAAAAACTAATACATTATTATTATGAAAACAAAAATGTTATGGATAGCTATGTTATTCATGCTTGTGGCTCAGGGAGTCGAAGCGAAGAAACCAAAACTGTTGGATGTTAAATTTACTAATTATAAGTCCTTGGAAGATAGTTTGGATATTATTGTAAAGGACTATATAAGTGGTTTAGCACAAATCTCTTTATCTCTCCTAAAAAGGGATATCGACAAAAAAAGATCTGATTTTATGCAAGATTCTGTGAAAATAGGATTGAAACATAATGTGGATGCTTCTATTACTCGCGCTTTTGTCGCAGATGTCGAAATTTTGATCCCAGCTATCATTGATGCCGGAGAAAAAATCACGGAAATCCGTGGAATTCATCCAGTGTACGAGCGGTCTAAGAAGTACCCAAAACTTCAGGCAATGTATTATGCTGAATTGGAACATCAGTGGAGGGCAATACTGCTCAATCCAACTGGTCCCAAGTCCATCAGCGACAAGGATTATGCCAAGACTCCGATTGGAGCTTCGGTAACAAACCTGGTAATATATGTGGGGCAAATGCTCAATAATGTGGTGACGTTTGATCCCCAACAATAATCAAAATTCTATAGAAAAAGTGACCTGTAACCCAGCGTCACTTTTTTCGTTATTATTGTTGTTTTGTCGCAAATGTTTTGAGTCCATCAGCATATCACATCAAAAAAATCTGTTTCATTTTTTTGATATCAATACTTAAGATTGGAATATCGAGTCCTTTATAGAATAAATAATCAGGGATATCAAGTTTTGGGAGCGATGGTCATCTCAAAAGAATTTCATAGGTCAACGAAAGTCCTTCAAAAATGTTGTCTATTTTTTGATCTTCCAAAAACTGATTGAGGTAAATTCAGATGATTTTATGATGAGGATAATGTTCTTTCGCTAAATCAGCAGGGAAATTATTGAGCATACCACCGTCTACGAGACAGAAATCTTTATATTCTACCGGAGGAAATACTCCAGGGATAGACATACTTGCCAATAGGGGAGTAATCAAATTACCCTCTTCAAAGAGATGAAATTTGGCTTTACGAGCATCTACTGCACCGATAAAAAGCTTCTTTTTGAGTCATGTAAATGTTTGAGGTAAATCTTCTACAAAGCGGTCTTTGAGAAAATCATGAGAAAGAAGACTTTTTCCAAGTTTGAAATTGAATGTTTTGAGAGAAAAAACTTTAGTCGCAATCAAACGATCAAAAATTTCTTGAGCAGTATACCCAGCTGCTCGATATGATCAAATAATCGCGCCAGCACTCACTCCATAAATGGCATCAATTTTATCACGCAATCCAAATTCTTCCATTGCTTTGAGGATTCCTAGTGCATAAAATCATCTTACACCGCCCCCAGAAATGACCAAGACATACTTGTTTTTTTTAAATGAGAAGAATTTAGAAAAGAAATTCATAATGATTGAGAAAGAGATAAATAGGTTATTTCATAATAAATGATCTAATAATCTTCCCTTTTGAAATCGAGAAATTAGCTTTTACTTGGCTTATTCTCTTTTCTTTGGTATATGTCAGTTTTACGATATATTCTCAACCAGTGATTTGACTAATACTGTCTACATGGATAGTCAATCCATGATATGTATCGATAAATAGTTGTAAAGAATCAGGTTTGATTGTTTTCATAAGAAGCGCTTCTTGGTATTTGCCAGCATTTATTAAGGTATAATATGTGTTGATAGTTTCTTTATCTTTTTCGGGATTGGCAAATTCACTTTTATCATACGCGATAAAGACAGGAGTTCAAATTTCAGCCCAATTGTAGAGTGTCTCAGCATTAGTGCTGTTTAATCTGACACATCATCCAGGAGCAGCTTCTCAGATGACAGAGCTTGTATTGAGGTTTCCCGCAGAATCTTCAGCAAGGGCGTGAATACCATATTTCCCTTTCCAAAATTCCATCCAGAAAGGCATAAATTTTCAAGCTGACTTGGAATACATAAAATCATGTTTATTGATGATGCGAAATCTTCATTCTGGGGTATAGTTTTTCTTATCTCCTGCTGAAGTCGGCATTTCTCCTATTTTTTCCCCGTATTCATAATAGCTGAGAATATTTGCAAAGGTATTTACTTTGATAACTTTGGCATACTTGGTGTAGTCATTGTAATACCAGGTTTTTCAAAAACTTTGCATAGAAATAGTAAATCATCCTAGCACAACAAGGACGAGAACAAGTATTTTTCTCATTACACAATATCTGTCGATTGTAAAAGTCATGCTACTCCTATCATAGCAGCGTTGTCTGTGGAATATATCTTTTTCGTTGGTATCAAAATACGCTCTGCCAAAATTAGATTATCTTTTGCTCTTTTCTCTTTCAAAAGTTCATTTGCGTATGCAAATAGTCTGTCGTTTGCAGATACTCCACCTGATATTCATAAGGTTTTCGCTCCATACGCACGACCGGCTTTTATTAATTTTTTGGCCAATACTTCTACCACGGCTTCTTGAAATTCATATGCTACAGCACAAATTAGATCTTCTGTCAGCGGTATATTTTCTTCTTCTCGTTTGCGAGTGAGGATGGAAACCTGACTCTTCATTCATGAAAAACTAAAATTAAATCATTCTTTGGAAAGGAAAATTCTTTTGAAATGGATTTGCTGAGATTCATCGTGAGTTTCAGATTCTGCATATTTTTTCGCATGTTCACTAATCCAAACTCCACCCGGGTAAGGACCACCGAGCATTCTAGAGACTTTATCAAAACATTCACCAGCAGCATCATCCAAGGTGTGTCCTAACTTCTGAATCGTAAATGGTCCACAATGCTGAAGCGGCCATTCAAGCTCGATAGAGGAGTCACGCTGACGGCTATCAGTTTTTTCAATCAGATAAATATCATTGTGTCACCCACTAGCCGTCAGGACAACCATTGGAAATTCAATATCTTTCACATCTCTCTCGAGTAAGAGGGAAAAAATATGTCCATGAATATGGTTCACGTCGATCAATGGTTTGTGATACCACTCAGCCAACATATGAGCGACTGTTTTTCCCACTACAAGTGATCCAGGGAGTCCAGGAGTTGTAGTGACGCAGATATTGTCGATATTTTGGATCAATTGAGGATCTAAAGCACTGAGCACTTTGATAATTTGTTCAGAGTGAAGTCTAGAGGCAATTTCTGGTACCACTCCACCGTATGCCTGATGGTCAGGCACTTGAGAATATGCCAACAATTGATCTACGACAAAAGACTCTCCATCTCGACGAACAATCCCGAGTGAAGTATCATCACAACTAGTTTCTATAGCCAATGTGCTTGTCATATATGAAGCAAATGAGATAAATTTAACCCACTAAGTGTATATATCTGACTTTGCTTCTCAACTCATTTTTTTATATAAGAAAAACCACTCTGTATTGTAGAGTGGTAATATATTTTACTATTATATAGATACACTGTCTCCATTTTTTTCTGGGACAAACACCTCTCGTTTTCATCTATTTTCTTTCTTTTTTTTCAAATCTTGGGCAGTAAGATACTCCCTAATTTTTTCTTCCAATCATTCTCTTTGAATTCATCCATGTACAATAGTGATTTTTACATCATCTGATAATTTACAATTTTTGATAAAATGCATTAAATCATCCTGATCTCCATGAGAAGAGAAAGAAAAACTATTTACATAAGCGTTGTTTTCTGTGATAGGTTTCCCATTAATGATAAGTGGTTCAGAAAAGTCATTATGGAGAAGTTTATGTCAAATGGTTCATGGGGCTTGAAATCCAGTAGTTAAAATTTTTGCATCTCTAGATCACATAGCATGTGTTAGATATTCCATCACAGATCCATTTTCTGCCATTCATCCAGAACAGACTACAATGGTTCTTCCTTTATGTCACATAATTTTTTTAGATGCTTTGACTCCTTCTATACTTTCTTTGTCTGATATTCGTTCCATTTGTGGATGATCTTTAAGATGTGGATATGCATTTTTACTATCTGCCATAAGATATTCTTTTGAAATATTATATCCTAATTTTGAATCAAAATAAATTTTTTCTCATTTTTCTAGAACAAGTTGGTTATTATCTATAGCAGCTCCAAGCATCTCTCTAACTTCTTGCATTCTTTCTATTACAAAGCAAGGAATAAGTACCAATCATTCAGCATTGTTTAGTTCATCAATAAATCTTCTTTTTTCGTAAGTACGATCCACATGAAGTGCATTTCAATAGGTTCCTTCGATTATCATATAGTCGAGTTTTTCTTTTGGAATTTGTGGAACTCCTACTTTCCCAGGATCCTTAAATCTTCCAATATCTCAAGTATATAATACATTAAATGTAGAATGGGGTTTTGTATGATCTCAAATAATTTTAAGAAGAGTTAATACTGATCCTTGAATATGTCCAGCATTATAAAATTTTGCTTTAACAAAATTTTTGATTAAAGATATTTCCTCTCAGTATTGTATAGGTGCTATATTTTTGATCGCAGCAATTACATCTTCTTCAGAAAATTCTCTTTTGAGATACGATGGTTTATGAGTATCTAGTTCAGCTTGACTAAGGGGATTTATGCGTTCAATTTTGTTTTTCTTAAATATGCGTTCAATTTCTTCCAAATTAAGCATATCTTGAGCTAATGGTTTAATATTTCTAGTACTATTTACACCTAGCAAGATAGAAAGTGATTGATTTGCTTTTCTTAATAGCTCTCGAGCTCTTTTAAGTTGTTCATTTGTATTTTTGATCGTCTCATCTTGTTTTTTTAATGCATCATACAAAAGGATATCTGCTAATTTTTTAGCAGTGCTATGCATATGAATCGGTTTGTTATATCCTTGTTTAGGTATAAAGACTATTTCTCCTCAATGATCTCTATGTATATGAGAAATAATTACCGCATCATTATCTTTTATGTCAGATCATGACAGATGTTCTTTTTTTCAAGCGACCTGATTGTTTACTGGAGCATCTCACGCATCCAAGAGAATATTTGTAATTTTTTGTCCGTAAGAAATACATAACTCATGACGAGATCATCACAAATCACCATTTGTTTCTTCTATAATTCCCCCTTGAATGGTATGATTAACTTTTACATCCTGTTTAGATCATTTATACATAAGATAAGTATATAGTGTAAATACAAGAACAGATTATAGTAAAGAATGTCAATATCAAGGGAAAATCAACAGAAAATATATAAATAACAAAAAACTAGGATTGCTCCTAGTTTCTGATACCAACATGTTGTACATATTTGAGTGCAACTTGCTTAAATTCTTGCAACTCTTCTTCGCTAAATGGCTTCCCACCAAATTCAGGATCCAAGGTGTTCCCTCAGATATAGTTTTGTAAATAATAGTTTTTTGCTCCTCTAATATAATGGGTCATATGTGAAACATCATCAGTAGTATGCATTCCCTTGATGATGGTAGTCCTATATTCATAGTCGATATTGGATTCCAAAAGGGTCTGCAAAAGACTTTGAAAATTTTCAAAAAATAGTGCATTTTGAGGAGTCCCAACAGCTTCATCATACTTATATAAACTGTGTTTGATATCCACTGCGACGTAATCTAGGATTCAATCTTTAATCATTCTTTCGACAAGGGGAGCGTCTCTTCCATTGGTATCTAATTTTACCGCAAATCACATCTCTTTTATTTTTTTGGCAAAGGCATATAAATCTGTTTGGATTGTTGGTTCGCCTCCACAAATACTGACACCATCGAGAAATCATTTTCTGCTTTCCAAAAAAGCGAAGACAGATTCTTCAGGGATGAGATCGTTTTGGAAGAGCATCATTTTTTCTGGTAAGACACATTCTGGATTATGACAAAAATTGCAACGAAAATTACATCATTGCGTAAAAACCACACAAGCAATCTTGCCTGGGAAGTCGACTAATGTAGATTTTTGAATACCAGCAATTTTCACAATAGGTATAATTCATAAACTAAAATTCCATTACATTTCACTATATCGAAATCGTCTTCATACACAAGGAGAATAGAGGAGATATTACTTGATTTTATCATAAAAATACATATAGTCAATAGCGAAAACGAAACACAAACTAATATAAAAAAATATGGAAAAGAAAGCAGAAATATATGTAGGAGCAATACATTTTATTTGTCCTAGAGGCAATGAAATTTATGCTGGTAAAATTATAAAAGATCTTGGGGATATATATGTATGTCATGTTCAAGAGTTTAATTATTTTTACCATATTACCAAAACGGGAGAGTTAATAGTGTATTCTACATTAGCTCTTGCTTACGAAAACGAGTATCGTGAGGGCATTTGGTTTGTAAAGATATATGACTTCATTACAGACGCAATCTCTTTCTTCGATGCTGAGCCGATAGAAGTAGAGAATGTCTATGGAGTGATGGATGCTTTTTATCATCTTCCATATACTATTACCAAAGGAACACGAACGATAGAAAAGTTTGTACCATAAGAGAATGCCGGATGTATATGTCCGGTATTTTTTGATTATATAGAACTTGATTTTATCACAAAAATAGATATAGTCAAGTGCGTAAAACAAACATAAAAATACAAAGTATGAATGAAACAGGTAAAGTAACAGTTGGTGAAATTCACCGTCTCCAATTAAGAGGAGAAAAAAACATTATTGAAGCTAAAGTTATCAGACAAATCAGAGATATTTATCTTTGTAAGTCTGAATCTACAAGTATGTATTATCATATCAAAGAAACGGGTGATATCGTTGTCTATGTTGATGAATCAGATGGTTTTTCTTCTAAGAATGTTAAATATTCTTGTAAATGTAAGAACGGGATTTTTATTATGGATGTTGATCTTCTGCAACCGATTATATTCTTGTTTGAGAAAGAGCCGATTGAGTCATTAAAAAACTTTCTTGTCTTTGATATGTATCGTACTACAGATGCAGACAAAATTATGCTTACAAAAAATGGTTCGAAAGCTCAGATTTATGAGGTAGGAGTCGATCGTGAACTTGATGTACTTTGGCGTGAAGCGAGAGCAAAAATGGAGGACTAATCCATAATTATCAAAAAAATACCGTGTGGGTTTCCCCTGTACGGTATTTTCGTTATTCTAAAATTTTCTAATTATTCTCCACAAGCACATCCACCACCAACAAAATTTACTTCTTGGTAGTCAGCAGCTTTGGCAGCGCTGAATTGTCTTACAAATTCTGAATTAGCAGATTTCCCTTCGTTGAAATATTTTCTTGAATAAAATTCAGATTTTTTTCCTGTATTATAATGACTTACTGGTCTCAAATATCCCATTACTCTAGTATATACTTGGCAAGGAGTTCTTTCGATAGCTTGTCCGTCTTTGTTTGTGAATGTTTGCATGATAGAAGGGAGTAGAGAATAAAAAGGGATATTATATTTGGCTTTCTCAAATAATTCTAAGTTTTTCAGGATCAGCAGTATGTTTTTTTCTAATATCTAAATCAAATTCTGAACCAGTATATCCAAGTTCTTTGTCGCATTTTGGACAATAATCATGTTCTCCTGTGATATATCCATGTTTTGGACATATTGAGAAGACAGGTGATATAGTGATGTATGGAAGTTGATAATTTGATATCACTTTTTTAACCAACATTTTACATGCTTCAGCATCAGATAGTCTTTCTCCCATATAGAGATGAAGAACTGTTCCACCAGTATATTTACATTGGATTTCATTTTGAAGTTCTAATGCTTCAAATGGATCATCTGTATATCCTACAGGTATCTGAGTTGAGTTTGTATAATATGGAGCTTCATCGGTTCCGGCTTGAATAATCTGAGGAAGTTGTTTTTTGTCTTCTCTAGCAAATCTGTAGGTTGTTCCTTCAGCAGGAGTTGCTTCAAGATTGTAGAGATTTCCTGTTTCTTCCTGATATTCTTTGAGAAGTTCTCTCATATAATCCAAGACTTCAGTAGCAAATTCTTTACCACTATCACTTGTCATATCGTCTTTACCATTGGTGAAGTTAAGAATAGCTTCATTCATACCATTGAGTCCAATAGTTGAGAAATGGTTTCTAAATGAGTGAAGATATCTTTTTGTGTAAGGATAGAATCATGCATCCAACCATTTTGTAATCTCTTTTCTCTTTAATTCAAGAGAGATTTTAGCTAAATCCATAAGTCTCTTGATTTGTGCTTTGAAACCTTCTTTATCTCATTTGAAGTTGTATCCAATACGAGCTAGATTGATAGTTACTACACCGATAGATCCAGTCATCTCAGATGATCCAAAGAGTCCTCATCATCTCTTTTCGAGTTGACTCAAATCTAGTTGAAGTCTACAACACATTGATCTAACTGCGCCTGGTTTATATGCATTTGGGTTTTCTACTTTAGTAAGTTTTCCATGTTCATCTTTGACGGTCTTAAATTGAGATCCTACAAAGTTTTGGAAATAAGGAATTCCATATTTAGCTGTCATCTCGAAGAGAAGATTTACATCTGGATCATCCCAAGGGAAGTCTTCGGTAATATTGTAGGTAGGAATTGGAAACGTAAATACAGCTCCCGTTCGATCACCTTGTGTATATACTTCGATCAACACTCTATTGATAAGTTTCATTTCTTCTTCCAATTCTCCAAATTTCTTTGGATAATATCCATGATTTATTCCTCACAAAAGCAATGCTTTGTCTTTCAAGTCTTCTGGACAAGTCCAATCTAATGTGATGTTGGTAAACGGTGTTTGTGTTCCCCAACGAGATGGAACATTCAATCCAAAAATGAAGTTCTGCATTTGCTGTGTTACATATTTATGTGTTTTTTTGTAGATATATTCTTTTTTGGCTTCTGGCGTATCAAATTTTACACCCAAATCATCAAGTTCAGCTTCCGTCTCAGTCATATATTTATGTACAAATGGAGCTAAGTATGTATCAAATGATGAGAATGCTTGAGCACCAGCCCATTCATTTTGAAGTGTCCCCAAAAAGTTAATCATTTGGTTTACCGTAGCTTGAAGATTTCTTGGAGGAGCTGATTGTACTCTATTATTGAGTCCATTAAATCCCTCTTCCAAAAGTTGTCTCAAAGACCAACCTGCACAATATCCACAGAACATATCTAGATCATGGATATGAAAATCTCCATTTCTATGTGAATTTCCAATTTCTTCTGGATAGACATGAGAAAGCCAATAGTTGGCAACTACCTTTCCAGATACATTGAGGATCAAACCTCCAAGAGAATATCCTTGATTTGAGTTTGCATTAACTCTCCAATCTGTCTGATCTAAGTATTCGTCCATAGTTTGTCCAACTTCAACTACAACTTTTTTGGCATCTCTAGATTGAGCTCTTTTTTCACGATAGAGGATATATGCCTTTGCAACGGAGTCATGTCCTTCTTTGATAAGAATTTTTTCTACGCTATCTTGGATTTTTTCTACATCTGGAATATCGTTTCCTACTGTTTCTTCGATATCAGCGACGATAAGGTCAGTGAGATGATCTGTAGTACTGAAATCAGTTCCTCAAATAGATTGGATTGCAAGAGTAAGTGCTTGTTCAATTCTTTTTTTATCAAAAGAAACGATAGCTCCATTACGTTTTCTCATTTTATAGATAGCCATGGGTCCAGGGAGATTGAGATATAAAGACACACTAGATATTGTGTTTGTGCTTTCTTATTGAACGCTATATGTAGTATTTGGAGGGCAAAATCAATGGAAAATTCGTTGGAACTTTTCCACTCTTGATAGCTATGAGTTAGCGCTTTTGCAAAAAAGCAAGAGCAAAGTGGTCACTTTTCAAAGACTTTTCCACAAAATAGTATATAAAATGTGGAAAAGCACAGCCCTTTTCGCAAAAGGGATTTCAATTTGTAAAATTTGGTGAATTAAATTAGTATTGACATTTATTGCGAAATAATTACATAAAAAGTAGTAAACAAAAATACTAACTTAAAAAATAATATTATTATGTCAGAAATTATTGAAGGAGGACCTATGGGAAAATCCTACGACTTGAAAAAGTATGAATTACAAGAGCGTATAACTACGTTTAAAAAATGGGTACATTGGATATGTGTTATTATCCTTTGTGCTATGATAATCTGCACTAAAATATTTGATTGGAATTGGGTATGGTGTATACAAACCGTGATTGTTTGGGGGGCCGTTATTAATGTAATTTCTCCTCAGTTTAAAATGTCCAATCAGGTAGATTATGACCATCTTGTGAAGTTGTCTAAAGGTCTCAAAAAGAAAGTCTTGAAGCAGGAGATAGACCGTTTAGGTTTATATTCACGTAGATTGAGATTCAAAAAGAAAGGCCTTGATTTAGGTTCAAATAAGCAAGAAATTCGACTAATGGAAGAAATCGAAGACAATATTAGTAAGTACGAAATCCTTATTAAAGAGATCGAAAACTTATTGATCGAACAAGTAGGGTGTATTGATTAATATGTAAATCACATAAAGAGTTCGTTCCTGAAACCAGGAGCGGATTTTTTTTGGATGGAAATATAGTATATTGCTTGTATTGACTTTATAAATTATTTTTATATAAAAGAAAAAATAAATAAATAAAAAACAATTTTAAATAAAAGTAATATGGAAAAACTAAAGAATCTTAAATTAATTCTGGCATCTTCTAATGAAAATGTTATCGGTACTGAATTGCCAAATGAAGCGGGGAGTTATATTCCTTGGAGAATCAAGGAAGACATGGCTCTTTTCAAACAATTGACTCTTGGTTGTGTAGTCGTTATGGGACGCAAGACATGGGAAACATTGCCAGAACGATTTCGCCCTTTACCTGGACGAGAAAATATTGTACTCTCAAAGGATCCAAGCTTTTCCGCACCAGGTGCAGAAGTAATGGCCACCGTTGATCAGGTTCTGCAATATACCAAAAATAATCCCGAAAAAACTGTATGGATTATGGGTGGTGCTGCAATTTACGAGCAATTTGCTCCGTATGTTAGTGAATGTCATACAACCAGGGTATATCTCCCTGGTTTAGTAGAAACAATCAAAGATTTAGGTGTTGTCTATCTTTCAGATTCTCTTTACGAGATGCTGAATAACCCAGACAAAATAATTCAGAAAGACATACTAGCAGAAAATGCTATATATGTGGTTTCTTTACCAAAGTAATACTTCATTTCAAAGAATCCGCTCCTGTAATCAGGAGCGGATTTTTTAATAGAAAAATTTGACAAAATCACTCTCCATGACTATACTTAGGTAGTTTATTTATTACTACTATCTCTATGAAATATCAAGAAGCACTAAAAACAATTAATAACAAGCACCACTGTCCTTTCTGTAGAGAAGTTGAGGAACATAAAATTCATGAGGATAATTTTATGTATATTATCCCTGCAAGAGCTCCATATGTGCCGGATCATCTCTTGATTATTCCAAGAAGACATGTGACTTTGCTCCAAGAATTGAGTCACAAAGAATTGGAAGCCCTTCATATTTTGGTAGATACTCGATCCAAAAAATTACATATGAAACATAAGGATGTAAACCTTTTGCTCAGAGATGGACTCGTTTGAGGCGTTACTGAGAAATCAGTCAATCATCTTCATTTTCATCTGATACCAGACTGTCCAGTGGGATCAGAGGGTAGAGATGGACCAGAACGTGAATTTTTAGAAGATCAAGCATATACCAGCCTTGTCGAAGAAATCAAACAAAGCTACAAATAAAATCTGATTTTTTATTTTTATTTTGATTGTCTATGAACGTCCTTTTTGTCTGTACGGGAAACGTATTTCGTAGTATGTCTGCGGAATATTTGATGAAAAAATATCTCAAAGACCAGAATATCACAGATATCTCAGTTAGTTCTGCTGGAACTACGGCTCACCCACAACCATCATTCCCAGAAACATTCGCTCGTTTGACCAAAGATGGCTGCGATGCTAGTGGACATATACAAACCAAACTCACATCAGAAGTTTTAGAATGAAAAGATATAGTAATTTGTATGGCGGAGCATCATAGAAAAGTGGTTCATGAGTTTTGATATGATGCCGTGTTGTTTAATGAAATTGCTTATGGAAAGACAGAAGACCTTATGGATGATACAGAATATTGAGAAAAATATGGATATAATTATGATTTGTGAAAATATGTAGATTGTATTGTCGATTATATTCATGATGCGATACCTTATATAATAGAGAAACTTATAAAATAAATTGATTTTATATTGTCTTTCCTGAGAAAAATCTTATATTAACAAAGAAACAAAACTAGAAATATATGGAACAGAACACAAAAGAAGAGAAGCTTAAACCAAAAAATTATTGTAGTGGTATTGTGAAATTACCTCCTAGACCACCGAAGTCAGCAGAGGAAATTCAGCAAGCAATGGAAGAAATGCATGATGCACAGTTTGATGCAAATGTAATCCATGTAGGTCGTAGGGGGAATATAGTTCTCCCTATGGATTAAATTTTTTGGTAGTAATTAACCGTGAATCGTCAGAGATGTATTTCTCCTGGCGATTTTTTTTGATTAAAAAAATAATAAAATAATTTTCTAAACAGCTCGTCGCCAGCATTTATTTTTCAAAGTAATTTAAACCATAGACTATATAATTTACAATACAAACGTGTCCAAATACAGCTGGAAGACATACGTTGACTAAGTAAACCATGGGAAAATAAACACGCGAATTTATTTTCTCTAGCCTTTTTGGTTACTTTTTCTGCAATGAGAAAAAGTATACTCGGGTGGAGGGCGAAGCGCCTCCTAATAGAAATATGTTACATTAAAATTTTCCACCGGAAGGCATTAATAAAATAAAAAAAAAGTGATTTTTATTTTTCTTGTAATTCCTCAGTAAATCACTACCATGACACATCAAAAAAATTCTAAATTTTAAATTCTAAATTATAAATTATATGGCATTCCCACATATCGTAGCACCAGGAGGATCATACCAAAAAGCTCTTGTCGCTAGCCAATACGGAGCTGATGAAGTCTATATTGGAGTTCCATTTACCTCACTCAGAATGAGACAAAACAAAATCACAGATTTTGCGGAACTCAAAAAAACAGTCGATGCACTTCACGCAAATGGAACCAAAGTATTGTTGACAATGAATATCTTTCCAAGAAATCAAGATATCGCTATCTTCGAATCTGTGGTAGCTCGTATCGCAGATGTCTGAGCTGATGCAATAATTTTTTCTGATCCAGGAACATTCAATATTATTCGTAAATATTTACCAAATATACCATTACATCTTTCTACACAAGCCAGTACACTCAATGCTGAAGCAGTGAAATTCTGGAGAGATTTGGGAGTCAAAAGAATTGTACTTGCCAGAGAGGCTCATATTTCTGAAATTATGGAAATCAAAAAAGCTGTGCCAGATATGGAGCTCGAAGTGTTTGTTCATGGAGCAATGTGTATGAGTTACTCAGGTCGCTGTTTGCTCGGTGATTATATGAACGGAAGACCAGGAAATAAAGGAGAATGTTCTCATGCATGCAGATTTAAATACAAGGTTCGACTCGAAGAAGAACGCAGACCAGGGAAATTCTATCAACTCGAAAATGACGAAGACGGGGCACATATTTTATCATCCAAAGATCTCTGTACAGTAGATAGATTGGCTGAAATTTTGCCTTACGTTGATGCCCTCAAAATAGAAGGAAGATCAAAATCTGAATTTTATGTGGCATCGATTGTAAAAGCCTACAAACATGCTCGTGATGCAATTCTTGCTAACACACCAATAGATCCAGCAATCACAAATCTTGTAAATACAGTACCTCATAGACCATATCGATCTGGATTTTTGTTAAATCCATTGAAAGACTACCCAGAAGGAGAATGAGCAGGAGAAGAGACAGATGTACAAAAATTTAATGATACTGTCTCTGAAACATCTACGACTCCAGATTCTGCAGGTCCAATGTTTGCTCGTAATTATTTCTGAATGTTTTCAGATGATTTCAAAGAAATTGATGGTAAAAAGTATTTCCATATAGACCCAAAGGAGGTTATTTCTATATGAATGAAACTCAAATTCATTTCACCATCTGCTATAGGAGAACTTACAATCACAGATATCGTAAACAAAAATGGGAACAACGTAGAAAAAGCTGACTGCAATGTACGTGATATTTACATGTTGGCAGATAAACCACTTGATGGACGAGAAATTTTATATGAATAATTATATATTTCACTCACTTCATTGTGGGTGATTTTTTTTGATATAGGTATCAGATAAAAATATATGAGAAAGTCAATCAATAGCTTGTCATATGACGGTTTTTTGATTGATTTTTTGTAGAATAAGAATACCTTCACAACAATATGCTTGTTCTCAAGTAATTTTTTTGGATTTTTATTCCCTTTGATAAAGGATGAGAAGGAAGTTTGCCTCAATACTATTATTATCTTCATTGGTAATTACTTTTTGAGTTTATGCAACCCAATTAACATGGGATGTAATATCAAATGGTTCTACAATAGATGATGGTGCTGGGACATGGAAGGTTTGAGTAAGTACTTTTAATGATGGCTCTACAAGTGTAGTCTGGGCTACTGGTAGTGATGTAATTATTGGAAATTGATGAGTTGGGTGAATTATCACCGTATCTGGAACGGTTATTCCAAACTCTATCTTATTTTTGCCGGTATCTTCAAATTATACATTGAGTGGTGGTATAATTACTCTACCTAACGCAAATACTACTATAACAACTAGCTGATTAGTAAGTCCAATTATTAATGCAGTATTAGCAGGTACAGGATGATTGACTAAAATGTGAGCTGGAACTTTAACATTGGGTGGTACAAATACCTACACAGGAAACACAATAATCTCAGAAGGGAAAATTATTGTAAATAATCCTTCCGCATTTGGAATGACTGGATCTATCTCAGTCGCTTCATGAGCAGTTTTAGATGTATCCTCACTTACTTTTTCTGGACAAGATAATATCAAAAGTCGTACAACTGTTGCTAATTGAGCGACATTTGTCACAACATTACAAACACTTACATATGATTTTGAGTCAGATGTTCAATGAGCATCACCAGCTAATATGCAAATAGAATATAGTGGGGTAGTGAAAGTATGATCTATCTCAGGGATCAATGGAAACGGAGCTTATGTATATACAAATTCTTGAGCTCAGATGCCAGTCTCTGTATTATTGACTAAATTTCCATCAGCAGGCGACTATTCTGTGACTTGGTTAGCTGCTGGTTCTTGAACTAACTATAGAAATGGAATGACACTACGTGCTCAACCAACGCCATATTATAAATGAGTCTATAGTTGATCAAGATTGTGATATCTCTTTCAAGTAGGATCTACAGGAAATACTTTGAAGATTTATAAAATAACGGCTAGTTTAGCAACTCAATTAGTTTCAGCAACTATAACGGCCCCAGCTTCCTATACTTCTCGTCGGTATAAAGCGAGAGTAGCATGAA
>JBAXSM010000013.1:0-23101 GCA_037130715.1 Candidatus Absconditabacteria bacterium | reverse complement strand
TGGATTGATAGGCTCTACAACAGCTTCTACAGGAGCTTCTCCAAATAATACTGAAGAATCAGGTACTTGTGGAGTCGCAGCTTCTTCACCACCTACAAAACCTCCAAAAACCCCACCTTGACTAGGTGTTTGTACTTGTGTAGGATCTGTGGTAGCTGGTTGAAAAGTTTGGTCAGTCATAGAAGTCAAAATAACAAATAAAATTCATTACTTTGATTATAATCAGATTCGTTTTATACGCAAATTTTTGGCAAGAAAATATCCTGTATTTTGTCATTATTCCCATAAAAATTCACAATTTTTAAAATGTAAAGATCAAAAGCTGTTTACAAAGTCACTTTTTTGTGAAAAACATTTGTATTTTAATTTCTAAATACTATAGGTTAAAGTGCATGATACAAATTATGTGGTATTTTATTTTTTGTTTTTTGGTTAATGACTGAAGATTTCGTAGTGAGTCAAACAAAGCTTTTTGTTTGAGGTTTGGATTGGAGCATTAGAGGTAAGGACCTCAATGAAGAATTCTCCAAATTTGGTGAGGTTGTTTTCGCTAGAGTAAATCTAGATAGAGAAAACAAAAACAGAAGTAAGGGTTTTGGATTCGTAGTATTTGCAAATCCAGAAGACGCTCAAAAAGCTCAAGCAGAAATGAATGAAAAAGAACTCAAAGGTAGAGTTATTAGAGTTGATTTCGCTAGAGAAAACCCAGAAAGAATGCAAAGAGAAGCTACAGCTGAATCTGCTGCACCCGCTGCACATGAAAGTGCAGACGACGATGTAGAATTCTAAATCACATAGGGATTATAGAAAAACCACTAGGTACTTCACAGGTATCAGTGGTTTTTTTACTACTCGAAAAAAACGATCTTGAAAATATTGAAAAAAAGAGTATACTCAGCATGACTAAAGGGTTAGTAATGACGTGCAGTCTACTCTTCATCCTATACTCTGGAGGCCGAGAATATTTGATCTCAGATCAGATTGAGCCATCCATCTTAAGTATTAGGAGATAATGTGTGTTGACTACGGCTCTTTGGTTTTAATTTTTTGCTTAAAATTTCAAAATGAAAAAAATAAATGAATCATTTATCTGCTCTCATTGTGGTATTCAAATCCCAGAAGCAGCGAGAACATGCAGAAATCACTGTCCACAATGTTTTTGTAGTCTTCATGTAGATGGCAAAACTCCAGGAGATAGGTCTGCATTGGAATCTTGCGGAGCAAAGATGTTCCCCATAGAATATAAAATCTTAAATTCTGATTATAAAATTCACTTTCAATGTTCTAAGTGCGGGAAGACGCATCGAAACAAGCGTGCTATCGACGATGAAATCATAAATCTTCCAAAGTTGATAGAGGAGTATAAAGAAATATTGTATTAAACCGGTGTATCTGCATCGGTTTTTTTAATTATTTTCTTTCTTTCTACCGCTCCCGCGAGGGGTCTATTTTGGTAGACGCCAAAATAGACGAAAAACGTCTTTTGCCAAACAAGACTCGCAGATATATTTTACAGACTAGGTATGTTTGTTTATGTTTTCTATTATTGGTAATTCCATATAGCTCTCACCCTAGAACAGTTTGCCCTATGGGCAACAGGGCTCCGGAGAGCTTTATATTAAAATTGTATTTATGTTATTTTTGTTAGCTCAGACAAAATTGTTTGGCTATTTTAAATTATTCACGGCATTCACTCGTCGCCACTATACGAGTTGTTCAAACTAAACGAAAAACTATTCTCAATAAAACAAAATGCCTCCCGAAGATTCTCGAGAGACATAGATGTTGATAGTTTGATTACCTCATTTCATAGGTTTTTTTTGCAAATTTTGTGATATAAACGGAGATATCAGGTTTCCCAGATTTTTCATCTAGGAAAGCTTTGATGAAAGCCAAAAAATCGGGTCTCTCTATATCTATTTGCTCTACTTCACCACGGAAATAATGAGGTGTGGTTCTTTGGTTATACAACTCAATAACGATCTGATTCTTTGAAATAGTTGTTTTACTCATAGGATCGAAAACCCTGAAATATGCACGCATGTTTTCAGAGCGAAGTTCTATAAAGTAAAAATCTTTTGATTCAAAGTTGTGTCTTCGCGGCACTGAGAGCGGTCTGTTCAGACATATTCGCTCTCCAAAATTAAAGAATTGTCTTTGTAGTTTGTTTACTATTGACGGATAGGTATTCATATGATACATATATTTATGTTTTCCCCTACTAAGCATCGGGTTTCTTGTTTTATTTTTTGTGATCTGTATATAGATATTTGACATAAAAAGTCAAGTATTGTTTATTTACAAAAAAAATCCCATACCGAAGTACAGGATTTCTAAATGTATGTAATCGTTATTTTTATGGTTGTAAGACAGTATCAGGTGTGATAATTACTTTTTTAATCTGTGGAAATTGAAGTGCTGTCTTTTCGATAGATGTTCTCACTTGTTCTACAGCAGCAGAACCACCGAATGCAGAACCAGGAACTCTAGCAAGTTGGATAGTGAGGTTTCCATCACCATCAAGTCTTGTATCTGTCACGGTAAATGCACTCTTTTCAAACAAGATATTCATCGCAGCGGTAAGAATATCATCACTAGGATTGATTACATACTTTTTGTAGGTAGATCCATCGAGAGGGTAGATTCGAACATTTGTTTTCTTAGTTGTTTTGAGTGAGATATTTACCGCATCTGGAGTATTGCTATTTTGTACATCAAGTTTTTCTGCAATATCTTTGAGTTGTTGTTGAATGAATGCAAATTTATCTTCTACACTGAGTGTTGAAGTTGTAGTTTGAACAGGTGTTACAACAGAAGTGATCCCTGTTTGCACGATAATCCCTGTTTGAATAAAACTACCAGATCCTAGATTTACTCCAGTTTCTTCCATTATTGGAAGTTCAGTACCTGTACTTACTTCAGTTTCTTGAGATGATACTGGCATTTCAATAACATACGCTGCCAATGTTGGTCCAAGATTTGTACTATCAAACCATTTGAGATATCCCAAAAAACCTGCTACAGCAACTAACCAAAACACTGTTGTCCAGAAAACTTGTTTCATGTTTTTTTATTTTTAGAATCTAAATAATAGCTTTTTTTATCCTTTATACGTACAAAATCAATCCAAACTTAATCTCCAAGGATCTCATGAAAAGCCAAAGGTAACGGTGCGTTCAAAATCAGCTTCTGGTCTCCAAATATGTCCCAAAATGCATATTGTGCACAGTGCAAAAATTGTCTCTTCATCTTCATGGTTTCCATAAGGACTCTATTGACTCTAGGATGTCCGTACAAAATATCTCCCAAAACCGGAAACCCAGCATCGGCACAATGTACTCTAATCTGATGCATTCTCCCCGTCTCGATATGAACTTTCACGAGTGACACCAATCCCAAAATCGGGTGATTTACTGTCTTTTCGCATCGAACCTCAGTCAAAGCATGCTTTGCATCTGGATCATCTGAATCACAAATCGCAGTTTTCCCTCTATTGAATCTCGTATCAAATGATTTTCTCAATGATTTATTGAGACACATATATCCAGGGAATTTCCCAACCACGATAGCCATATATTCTTTGTTGATTTCTCTATTTCTAATAACTTCGTTGATATATTGGAGAGAATCGTATGTTTTCGCCGCAATCAAGACACCAGACGTTTCCTTGTCCAATCTATACCCAAAAGCAGGCGCGAAAGTCGAGTCTTCTTCGCCCTTAGGAAGATACGCACGAAGGTAATCATGCATACTGCGTTGTTTGTGCTCATTGTCTGAAGGATGAATGCTAATTCCCGTAGGTTTATCGAAGACAAGCCAACTTTTATCTTCATACACAATCATATCGCGAATCTTTTCAACCTTGATCGGTAAGACGTGAGGATTCTTTCCTTTTTTTTCTTTCCCCGTAGCTTCAAATTTATCAGTGATAGTCACCTTATCACCGTGCTTCACTCTATAGTCCTCAGTAGATTTTTTCCCATTTACGAGAATCAGTCTATTTCTAATACCACGAAAAATATCTGGAAGTGTCACCTCAGTTCTGGTCTTAAAATGTTTCCTCAAAAATCTATCAAATCTCTGATTGTGATTGGTACTATCGATTAGGATTACTTCTTGTTCCATATATTTAAACATATAATAAAATTCTGGTTGAGAGAGTAAGGTTTTGCTTGCTATTTACAAGGGAGGATTGGGAATGAATGTTTTTTTTGAAATTAAAAAAAATCTCAACTCGAGGTTGAAACCTTTTTAAATGGGGCGGCTGACGAGATTCGAACTCGCGACATCCTGCGTCACAGGCAAGCGCTCTAACCAACTGAGCTACAGCCGCCATATTAAATGCGAATAAATGTTGAATGGTTAATCCAATGAGGGATATGCCCATCCTTCTTGATCTGCTTTTCTAAATGAAGTGCATCTGACTTCGTTTCTTTTTCAAAATATCAAAGTAATCTGAGATTCCCCATAGATCTGGTCGTCTGTGTATGGCCCTTTCTATGTTTCTCTAATCTCTTTTCAATATTTTCTGTATATCAAACATAATGTTTGGCGTCTCCTCTTAAAATATATACATAATACATGAATGTATTTTTATATATAAATTGCTGGCTGATCCCGTAGGCCTACGGGACGACATCCTGCGTCACAGGCAAGCGCTCTAACCAACTGAGCTACAGCCGCCATCATTAATGTATTTATAACAGGACTATAATTACATATTTCCTCACGAATTTCAAGGATAAGTAATTACTTAAAAGCAATAATCAAAAAAGTCTTGATTTTTAAACCTTTCTGAATATAATAATAGGCGTTCACGATGGGTGTAGAGAGCAATGGTCTTTCTCCCCTACGAAGAGTCCTGTTCACCTTGTGTGACGGGATTTTTCTTTTCAATAAAAAATCTTAAATCTTCAAGAACTTGAATATGTGGTCAAGCTGACTTCTTAAGTAGTTTTGAAGCTTTGTCTCTATGGGGAATAAGAACTCTTCACAAACAGTCCCTTTTACGAAATAGATCAACTAGAGTATTGTAATCTCCATCGCCTGTCACAAGGTAAGCACTTTTTAGATCTCATTCTACTAAATCCAAAATACTATGAATAGCTACATCTATATCTACATTCCCTTTGATGTCTCAATTTGGTAATATCATAGTTTCTTTGAAAATAACTTCATATCAGATTTCACGAAGATGTTTATAGAGGGTTTCATATCTCGATACATATCAAAAGAATATTTTAACAGTATTTATCTCAAACTTTCTTTTCGCATATCAGAAAAATAATGCCCAATCGATAGTTCGTCAGATATCTTGGGTAGATTTGTGAATATTTTGTGCATCAATATACATAACTTTCATGGTGTTTTAGGTAATTCTAAAGAAGATATAATTATAAAAAACTTAAATATTGAAAAATATCATTTGCCCCTTAGTTTCTCAGTATTGATTGTGAGATTTTTGGGGTTCGGTGATATCACCGAAATGCTCTTCCGTATCAAATCAGCTATTTATACAAGCTATTTTAGCTTTATTTATTACATTTAAAAAATTGCGATAATCTCAGTATTCCAAAACTTTCGCTAATTGACGAGCTTTCCAATACTCTTGGTGATACTCATTGATGTGTTTAATGTCTTCAAAGATCGAGATGTTCATAGTGAGTTCGTGTAAATGATAAATGGTTCATTTCCAATTCTAAATTTCTAAAACCATTTATCAAGACTTTTTTTGACAGAAAACAATAGGGAAAAAATAGCAAAATTTACCCCTATAGCTCAGTCTATAGGTTTTTTTATATCATTCCGTCGACATCCACATAAATGTAGAGACGTAATATTATTACGTCTTCTATAAAGATGTAGCTTGCTACACCTCTACATCATTTCACAATGTCGACGAAAAAATAGAGAGGATTTTTCCTCACACTCTCACTTGAAAAACATCCTTAAAATCCTAGTATAAAACCAATATTTATCTCCCAGATATCCACATGGAAATCACCGAACTCCAAAAGCATATCCTAGACTTCAGAGACGAGAGAGATTGGGCTCAATTTCACAACCCCAAAGACCTCTCCGCATCCATAGCCGTAGAAGCCGCCGAACTTCAAGAGAAATTTCTTCGACTCAGCACAGCAGACGCCCAAGCCAAAGGACAGCAAGATCCTGAAGTAGCCGACGAGTTAGCCGACGTGATCAATAACTGCCTCCTTTTCGCGGAAGCTTGCAACATCGACGTAGCACAAGCCTGTCTCCAAAAACTTGAGCATAATAAAGCTAAGTATCCAGTGGATAAATCGAAGGGTAGTGCTAAGAAGTATACAGAGTATCAATCTGATCTCAGCTGCAAGATAGGTGAAAAATGATATGAATAGAATATATCAATATTTTTTTTGACAAGAGTCAATTTGTTTTTGAAAATTGGTCTGGAAATAAATAAATTGATTAGTATAAGCATAATAATTTATCGTTTCTCTGTGTCTATGAAAAAAGAATATAAACCATTTATAAAGCGAGTTGGTTGAAAAAGACAACTATTGTCTCAAATAGAAAAATTTTACCCTAAAAAATTCAATAGATATTTTGAACCATTTGTTTGAGGTGGGGCAGTTTTTTTTGATTTAAGAAATAAATTTTGAGTAGATTTTGAAGCACACCTTTTTGATATAAATGAGAATATGATAATTACATACAATATTATAAAGGATAATGTTCTATGACTGATAAAAGAATTAAAATCATACCCATACAATAAGGATTTCTTTATGGAGATAAGAGCTTGGGATAGGGAACTTTCTTTCAAAAAAAAATCAAATATTAAAAAAGCAGCAAGATTTATTTATCTAAATAGAACTTCCTTTAACGGATTACATAGAGTAAATAGCCAATGATTTTATAATGTTCCTATGGGAAAATATACAAATCCAAAAATTTGTGATGAGGAAACCCTTATGGCTACTAAAGAAGCTCTTCAAAACACAACAATAATAAAAGAAGACTTTAGTAATATTATAAAGTATGCTAAAAAATGAGATTTTTTCTATTTTGATCCTCCATATGATCCATTAACAGATACAGCAAATTTTACTTGATATAATAAATGAGGATTCTGAAGAGAAGAGCAGCAAAAACTTTTTGAGGTATATAAGAAATTAGATAAGATGTGATGTTTTGTAATGTTATCAAACCATAATACAGATTTTATAAATAATCTTTATAAAGATTATCATAGACATGTGGTTTATGCAAGAAGGTCTATAAATTCAGATTCTTCTAAGAGGTGAGTGGTTGAAGAAACAGTAATTTTAAATTATCATATATAACATGGCAGATAGTAAATTCAATATATGATGGGATACAATTTTTAAAGAAGAAAATATTCTAGTTCATGTACAAGAATATTGATTTTACGATATAGATGCGAATGCAATAAAAAGAATATCTTGAAGAGAACCTAGATTAATGACAAAGATAGATTATCAAGAAAATCTGCCTAATGTTATGCAGGAAAATCACTTATCTATTTTGGCTATAAATAATTGAACATATAGAATTTCAACAGCGAACCCATTTAGAGAACTCAAAAATATTGAACATAAAAATGTGAAAATAATTAACCCAGATATGGATTATAAAACGATCGATCCTTATAAAATAACTACGGAAAGCCAAGCATTAGATGTTTGTTATGTAAATGGTATATTGGATGAAGTTTTCTGAGAGCCAACTAATTTAACAGTAAGAGGGAGACAAAGAAATGAGATGGCGCTTGCTTTCAATATAAATAAGATAGATTTTATAATAAACGGTGTTCAGATCGAGGTTGATGGTGGATATGAATGAGCCGATTCAATAAATTTAGTGGAAGCAAAAATCTGATCTAGAAACAATATAAATATCAGACAATTATTATATCCAGAGTTATATTGGAAACAGAAAGTTCCACAAAAAAAGACAAATATTTTTTTGATGTATTATGAAGAACCATATTTCTATTTTCTACCATGTAATTCAAATAAAAAGGAGTTGTGTAATGTGAATTATGAAGATATAAAAATATTTCGTTTTAAACCAGTAGAAGAATCATTCCAACTATCGTCTATAAAGGTAAATAATATATTAATAGATGATACAGTTCCTTTCCCACAAGCAAATGATTTCAATAAAGTAATAGCTATGTTATCATATATTTGAAATGGAATATGATCAAAACTAGACTTACGATCTGAATTTGATTTTGTTGAAAGGCAGAGAGATTATTATTTCAATGTATTATTACGAATGAAACTATGTAATTATGAAGACAAAATAATCTCATTAACAGAGCTTGGAAATACAATATACGCCTTACCGTTTCAAAAAAAAATAATAGAAATATCAAAAATTGTTTTCTCAAATAAAATTTTCAACGATGGATTACAATATTGAGTAGGTAATATCGACTTAGCGGATTTTGAAAAATTATGAATAGGGACTTCTACAACAGGAAGAAGGATACAAACGGTTAAGAAGTGGATATCTTTTTTTACAAATATATTATCACTAGAACCAGATCTTAAAATTTAAAAATATCTATTTTGTAGATAGGAGACAAAAGAGTGGTTTAGAAATAAGATTCAATTACATAAAAAAGACGCCCTCAAGCGTCTTTTTCTCAATTATTTTTTCTTTGGTTGTGGTGCTCTTTGACTCAAAGCGCTTGCAGCTACTTTCTTGACGGCAGTTCCACTAGATGGGGACTTTAAAATCTTAGAAGCGGTACTAGCTACTGGTTTTGATGTTTTTCTTGAAGTTTGCATAATAGATTTTATAAAAATATAAAAGCCCCATATTTTTATGGGGCAGGAAAAATTATGCTTTACACTCAGGCAAAGATAATAAATTATTAGGTTCATCTCAATCAGCTTCAGTCTTAATATATTTATGACCAAATCTACTTTTGGCCACAATAACTTTGACTTTATCATTATTTACATTCACATAGAATGTATAAGTTCAATTGTCTATATATTCGATAGCTGCTTTTTGTGTGATTTTTCGTTTTTCCCCATTTTGATTAATTCATCATACATGGGTAATTCTTTCATAAGGATTATTTCTATCTTCCTTATTAATGCATTTGATTTCAACCATCAGTCTAATTTGTTTATATCTCTCATTTCATAGTTCAAATACAGTCGTATGACATTAAAATCCGCGTATTAGAAGCAAGTTTTTATCCCCCTTAAAAACTCTTGCAAAAAAGGTCTTAAAACTTATAAGAATCATGCACAGTGAATTCTAAATAAGAAATCTACCACGACTATGTTCGTTGGTATTTTTTGTTGTATCGAATTTGTCGACTCACACCATATATTGTATTATTATATAAATAATGAACACAATATGTAGTATTTGGAAGGCAAAATCAATGGAAAATTCGTTGGAACTTTTTGGTTCTCAATTGCGATTACTGAGAATGTTCTTAAGATTGCAAGAGCAAATTGGTTATATTTCAAAGACTTTCTCCTATTTTGTGATATAAAGCAACTATATATCATTTTTTCGAAAAATGGCTAACCAAAAGTTGGAGTATTCTTATAATTTTTTATTACATTTTGAGTATTTAGGGGTATAATTAACTTTGTAAAATTAAGTTTTTTATAAAAATATGAAAAATGGATATTCGTAAAATTGCTTTATACTTATCTGGAAAGATTCCTCCTAATTATGAAAAATATAATCGTTTAGAATTTATGGAATTACTAAAAGGAATTTTTTGATATTGATATGATCAGTTAGATTTCTATTGGAAACAAGCCAAAGAATATGAAGAAGAATTTTACTTTATGGTTTTAGACTTGTTATATAGTAAATCACTTAAAGATGAAAATGAAAAAACCAAATTTAGCAAATTACTAGAAGATTTAAAACTTCCTAGTTTTATATTATGAGTAGAGGAAGAGTCAGGAACACCTTATACTCGAGATTTATTCAATGAAAAATTACAATCAATATATTGAGATGATCCAACAAATGATGATAAATGAGAGTTATTTGAAGAGCTGTGTAAGGATATCCTAGTTGCAGATGGTTTCTGTAATATAAAAATAGCTGGACGTTGATGAGATTGAGGGATAGATATAACAGCTGATAAGGAAATTCTTATAGGAGAAAATACTAAAAAAATAATTTCTTTTATTGGACAATGTAAATATAAGACAAGTTGAAATGTAACGAAACAAGAAGTTAATGATTTGATAAGTCCTATAGTATCGGATTCTAATAATATGTATCAAGGAATCTTGTTCTTTACTAATAGAAAATATCAACCTGCGGCAAAGGCAGAACTAGAAAAAACACAGTCATCAAGATTAAACATAAAAAGTTTCTATTTAGATGGCGATGAAATCCTTGATATTATTAATACAAATATGCAGATACAATCAAAATATTAATCCCTCCAAAGAGCCTAATCGGCTCTTTTTTACAATCCAAACGCCAAAATAAAATCAGATTTTTTTCTGTCAAAAAATGGTTTGACAATGATTTTAATTTTTTTATAATTTCATTGTTTACCCATAACGAGATAGTCATGAATACACTAACCGAAATGAATCAGATGTCAGAATTCTTGATCTATAAGACCCCCGAAGGGAAGGTATCAGTAGAAGTCTTTATCAAAGATGAAAATCTTTGGTTAACACAAAAGAGGATGGCAGAGCTGTTTGGTGTTAATGAAAATAATATAACGTACCATTTACAAGAAATCTTTTCCACTTGAGAATTAGAAAAAAGCTCAACTACTCAAAAAAATTGAGTAGTTCAAAAAGAGGGAACAAGAGTAGTAAATAGAAAGATTGATTTTTATAACCTAGACGCGATCATCGCAGTAGGATATCGTGTAAATAGCAGACAAGCTACCCAATTTCGTATCTGGGCAACACAAACGCTCAAAGAATATATTATCAAATGATTTGTTATGGATGATGAAAGGCTCAAAAATCCTGAATATATTTTTGGGCAAGATTACTTTGAAGAACAATTGGAGAGGATTAGAGATATTCGTAGTAGTGAAAGAAGATTTTATCAAAAAATTACAGATATCTATGCTCAGTGTAGCGCAGACTATGATTCACAGTGTGAAATCACTCAAAATTTTTTTGCTACTGTACAAAACAAGCTTCATCGAGCTATTACAGGATTGACAGCATCAGAAATTATTTATACCAGAGTAGATAGCGATAAACACAATATCTGACTTACTAATTGGAAATACGGACCCAAAGGGAAAATAAGAAAAACCGACTTAGCTATTGCCAAAAACTACCTACATCTAGAAGAGTTAGATATGCTCAATAGGATTGTCACTATGTATCTAGATTATGCAGAACTTCAAGCAAAGAAACATAAGTTGATGTATATGACAGATTGGATTAGCAAACTTGATGCATTCCTTGTATTTAATGAACAAGATATATTGGAACACAATAGTCAGATTTCACACGAAGTAGCTCTAGCATTAGCTGAAGAAGAATTCGAGAAGTTTACTATACAACAAGATAAAAACTATGTCTCTGATTTTGATTTAGAAATTCAAAAAATCAGCAAATAAATACTCTCCCTCAAAGAGTCTAATCAGTTCTTTTTCTCAAAACAGAAGCTATCTTCTACTAACTAAAAAAAGCCCCAAACGGGGCTTTTCTCAAATTATTTCTCATAATGGACAATACTCTCTACAGGATACCTAGATAATCCATATGCCTCTCTCTTGTCACTACAAAAGGCATCGTTGATTTGAGCCACACACAAAACTTTGTGAACGATACCACCAGACTTTTCTATGAGTTTAGCTGCTGCGTCCATAGTCCCACCTGTGGCGAGTAGATCATCTACCAAAACCACTTTTTGTCCTGTTTGAACCGCATGAGCTTGTAGTTCTATACTATCCAAACCATATTCTTTCTCGTACTCTTGATGTTGAGTCTGACCAGGAAGTTTACCCTGCTTTCTTATCATAACAAAAGGAACCTTCAACAGATCAGCCACCATCGGACCAAAGAGAAATCATCTAGCGTCTAATCCTGCGATTACATCTGCACCGATAGCTTTTTGTGCTAGTTCAAAAGCTAGATATTTCATGGCTTCAGGAGATTGGAGGAGGGGAGAGATATCTTTAAATAGTACAGGAGGAGCGGGGAAATCTGGATATTCTTGGATGTAATGCTCGAGATTGATGTCGGGCTTGTACGCATCGATACGCTTAGAAAACTTGTCAGTATTATGGTGAACCACTTCTTCTAGACTCTTTTGGACATTCCCATAACTCAGAATATGAGAGAGGAAGGTCTCTGTGATAGTTTTTAGTTCTTCATGAGTGATGCGATCTCTGCTGTATCTCTTTCTGAGCGCTTGAATTCCTTGATTTCGCTCTTTCATTTGGAGGAGGAGCTGAGCATCTGAGACATCTAGATCATTTGAGATCTGCTCAGCATCTGGACTCACTCCGACTTCTTGACTCGCTGAAAGAATATTTACGATAGTATCTCCAGCTTCTTTTTGTGTCTCAATCAGATCGTTGTTGAGCTTAGCTTCAAACATTTCCAAGAGCTCTTGAGTGACTTTGATAATCACATCATCTAGTTCCACATGAGCTAGGAGCTCGAGTTGTTTATAATTTTTGATAGATTCTTTGAGCGTCATGAGATCAGGGGGGTAAACGATAAAGGATAAGTAGTCAACGATTTTGGTTCTTTATGAATTGTTTGAGCTGGATTTACATTCATAAATAGCAAAATGTACTATATAGCGAGTCTCATAAAGAACTAGCCTCTTTGGTTTCTTTCCCGGCAAGGCGGTAAAGATATATAATGAACACTTACAATATTATCTCAGGAGTCTAGAAAGAGCTCCATTTACTTTGGCTTTTTGTGCTTCTATTTTGTTGTCTAGTGCTTCCATGTTTTCCAAAACCTTGAGGATTGTTTCGCTCACGACTAGACTCTCACGAGGACTCAAGAGACGAAGATTGTTGCTTGCGGTATTGTATTTACACACATCTCCATCTGTAAAGAGGACAACCACAAGTTGCTCTGATGCTTTGATAATCATGCCTTCATAGGAACTAGATCCTCATCCATAGTCACTTACAGACACAGACACACAGTCATTCACATGCAATCATTTTTCACCATAACTATTCAAGTTCATGATATGATTGGTTAGAGAAGTAAAGCACAATCATAATAAGAAAACAGATGCCGTTGTCAAGACTTATTTTATAAAATAAAATAAGTACATTTAAACAGATGAGAACTAGTGTAATTCAATTTTAAAATTGGAAATTTCAAAAAAAAGTGAATAACTTATTTTTAAAACTAAAATATCTCTATTGATTATGACAAACATTTTGTATATATACAAGGTGATAGAGGAGTGATAAGTAAAAAGAAGTAGTCAATGATTTTGGTTCTTTATAACAACCAGAAAACTAAACAGCTCGTCGCCAGCACGCGTATTCTTCAATCTGAAGGAAATATGGAAAAATATGGTCCGCTTGTTTTGCCGTAGGCAAGAGCCAAGTTTGGTAGAATCCTAAAGAAAATATGGAATACGACCGGAAGTTAGACGCTTTGCTTGGCGACAATGGTTTTCCGCCCTTTTGCCGAAACAAAAGGGCAAAAGCCTCACCGGCTTGAGGTGTTAGAAAAATATAATAAAGAAATGCCCAGCCGGCAAGGCGGTAAAAAGAAAAAATACAGTGCACTTTATATATTTACATATTCCTATGCTTCCAACACCTTCCATTTTAGTGGCGGTAGATATTATTGTCCTCGCAGTGACAGAGTGATCGCTTAAAGTCTTGCTTATCCAGAGAAAGGAAAGTCCACAAGAGACTTGGGCTTTGCCAGGGTGATTTGTACATGTAGATGAAACGCTCTTGGATACTGCCAAGAGAAAACTCAAAGAAGAGACGGGGTATGCTGATTTTGAAGTTCATAATATAGGTACTTTTGATGCTCTTGATAGAGATAACAGAGCTAGAGTATTGTCTGTAGGATTTCTAGCCTTAACCCACAAGACCGATTTCCCCTTTGAAGATGGTAAAAACACAAAAAATGCCAGCTTTATTTCTTTGAAAGAATTACCTCATTTAGGATTTGATCATGCAAAAATTATAGAAAGTACGCTTACCTATTTGCAAGATAAGGTGATGCATAGTAATATAGCGAGACCACTGTTTGATACACAGTTTACGCTCACGGAATTACAGATGGCGTATGAATGTATTTTGGGTAAAGAACTCAATGTTAGAAATTTTAGAAAAAAAGTAATAGAGATGTGACTGATAGTCCCTACCTGAGAAGTAGAAATCGGCGTAGGACATAGACCAGCACAGTATTTCACCTTTGCATAATTATGTATATGTTCATTAACTAAAAAAAGTGCTACCAAAAACTGGCAGCACTTTTTTACTTTAATACTAGTTTACTTCATCAAAGATCTCTTGTGGATCTATGCCGGTCATGTGCTTTACAATACCCCATAAACCAAACATGCCGATCCAATAAAAGAATACATTTTGATCAATAATTTTTGCAAGGCTAGGCTCCAAAGCCACCGCAGCTACAACTCCCAGAACCAATGCAAGCATGAGCAACATAAATATAGTTGCTGGAATTTTGGTAAGTTTTGCATCTCCCATAATGTCTTTTTTCCCATTGATGAGAAAGATGATGCAGATAAACAGAATGATGCTCAATCCAGTAAGTACAGATGTCCACGGATTAACAGTTGCGAAGTTAATAAGATTTTTTACCATATCAATTGTTTTTAATTTATATTTATGATTCGTTTATATATATTACTATAAAAAAGTCAATAAAACTTATTTTCACTAACTAAAAAAGCCCCAAACGGGGCTTTTTCTAATTACTGAAGTATCTGTGTATCGCCACTTGCATATCCAAAGACTACATTTTGAATACCTGTGAATTGGAGAAGCGTCTTTTCTACGACAGGATGAATAATTGCTATACTGACAGAGACTCAAGCTCGACCATCTTCATCGATATTGAGGGAGATATAGGCAGTTCAACTCTGTACTTTGAAATAATTTACGAGAATTTTTTCTGGTCCACCACCGGTAGTGAATTGCTGAGCAGCTGCTTCAGCACTAGCTTTATGGATGTCTCAGGTGTAGACGATAGGCAGATATTTTGGGACAAAGAGTTGTGTTTTCAGAGGATCTTCACCACCAACTTGCACAAAGCTAATCATCTTTTGTTTATAGAGATTGACATCATCAGGCATTTGAATAGTGAGTCCAGATGAGACGGTAGCTGTCTGAACTGGTGGGACAACCGTTTCAATGACGTGACTTACAGTTTCTTGATGATTTGAGAGGAGATAATATCACATAGAGAACACAAATGCGATACATATCATAACAAATGGGATGAGAAGTTTTTTTGATGTGTTCATAATGGTTTATGTACTAGATAAAATCTTATATAAGACTATCCGATTGGAAGTGAAAAACAAGCTTAAGAAAGAAGAAGATTAATCAGCAAGAATAAAGCGAATGCAATCAAACCAACCCCAGAGATGGTATTGACGATAGAGAGAATATTTTTGTTTGTTCTTTTACCAATAAAGCAAACGATACCACTCAAGATAAACCACCATATTGCAGATCCCAAGAAGACACCAACCACTATCATAAGTGCAGAAAGTGATCCATGAACCCTGGTATTTATGTTGATTCCTGTGAAAATAGCAGCCATTGCAAAGATAGTCATAGGATTGCTCATAGTAATCGCAAATGTTGAAAGAAAATCAGATATAAGTCATTTCTTTCCTAATTTCTGTACTTCTCAAGGAGCTGTTTTTTCGGTCAAAATCTTATGTCCCAAAAATACCAGAAACAGTACAGCAAATAGTTCTAAGAACACTTTGTAGGACATCAAAAAATCTCCAATCAACGATACTCCAAAAACTGCAATTCACGCATAGATAGCATCTACAGTTGCGGTACCCAATCCAGTGATAAACCCAGAAAGACGGCCTCTTTTGAGACTACGACGAATACACAATATGCCTACAGGACCTATCGGTGCGGCAATGGAAAATCAGATAGCCATTCATTCTATAATCAGGGGAAGATGCATGGTTGAGGAGAAGAGTAAGAAATAATTATTCAGTATACGAGAAGGAAATCTGGTTATATTCATCGGTCGGATAGACCGCAATACCATCCTTATGTCGAAGGACAAATTCGGCGACACCTACGTCCAGAGCCATTTTACTACAAATAGTACAGTAGGGTTTCCCAGCAAAATCAATTTCACCCTCGTCATCAAGACGTATAAAATACAATCTCGATCAAACAAGCTTGTCAGCATTATGCTGTAATGCATCCATAATTGCTCTTTGCTCAGCATGCATACAACATGTTTTGTCAGTCACCTTTTTATGATAATTTTCTTTGGCACAAGAGCATCTTCTTTGTGTTTCTAATCCTTGTGGAGGAGTGTTGTATCCAGAACCAATAATCTGATCATTTTGGACGATAAGTGAACCACAACGAGAACGTTGACACGTTGCTTGTTCGGCAAGTTGGACACATGCAAACAAATATTCGCGAGCATCTAGGTCTTCTTTATCAAGGAGATATCTCATAAGAGGCGAATTTTGGGATAAAGCAACGACTCATACTATAGGATACTTTCTTTCAAAATCAAGGAAAGCTGAGACACAAAAAATGAAGAATAAAATACATATTTTCGCTCTTGAAAAAACGAGTCCAAACGTTAAAAAGAGTCCGGTTATTTATCTTTTTATAAAAAACAAATGTTTACTATCAAAAACGTACTCGCACGCGAAGTTCTTGATTCTAGAGGTAATCCAACTGTTGAAGTGGAACTTACCCTCGAAGGAAATTATGAAGCAAGATCTATTGTTCCATCTGGAGCATCTACAGGAATCTATGAAGCTCTCGAACTTAGAGATGGAGACAAAGCTAGATATTTAGGAAAAGGTGTTTTGACTGCAGTTAACAATGTAAATACACTGATCAAGCCAGCTATTGTTGGTAAATCATTTGCAGACTTTAGAGCTTTGGATGCTGAATTGTTGGCTTTGGATGGAACTCCCAACAAATCAAAATTGGGAGCAAACGCAATTCTCGGAGTAAGTATGGCATTTGTATATGCTTGTGCAAAATCAGAAGGGAAGTGGATTTACGAATACCTAGGAGAAGGTAAAGGACACGTCCTTCCTTTCCCAATGATGAACATTCTAAACGGAGGTTCTCATGCTGACAATAATGTAGATATTCAAGAATTTATGATCGTGCCAGTTGGAGCGCCATCATTCAAGGAAGGATTGAGATGGGGAGCAGAAATTTTCCACAACTTGAAATCTATCTTGAAAGCTAAAGGATTGGCTACATCAGTAGGAGATGAAGGAGGATTTGCTCCAAATCTTGGATCAAACGAAGAAGCTTTGCAAGTTATCGTAGAAGCCATAGAAAAATCTGGATATACTGGAAAGGTTAAATTGGCATTGGACGTTGCATCTAGTGAATTCTATAAGGATGGTAAATATGAACTTGCAGGAGAAGGAAGAACACTTACTTCAAATGAACTTGTTGCGTTCTATCAAGACTGGTGTGCTAAATATCCTATTATTTCTATCGAAGATGGTATGGATCAAGATGATTTCGCTGGATGGATAGAAATTACTACAAAACTAGGAAATCAAATTATGCTCGTAGGAGACGATTTGTTTGTGACAAATATTGCAAGACTTCAAATGGGAATCGATCAAAATATGGCAAATGCTATTTTGATTAAATTGAACCAAATTGGATCAGTTTCAGAAACATTGGATGCTATCAATATGGCTCACAATGCAGGTATGAACTCTATCTCTTCTCATAGATCTGGAGAAACAGAAGATACCTTCATTGCTGACTTGGCTGTAGCTATGAACACTGGATTCATCAAAACTGGATCAGCTTCTAGAACAGATAGAATCGCTAAATACAACCAACTCCTTAGAATCGAAGAAAGATTGGGAAATTCAGCTAAATACGGGAAATAATAAAAATCTGATTATATAATTTCATTAAGCCCAGGCATTCGTGCTTGGGTTTTTTCTAAATAGGATTGTATTGACATTATAATATAAATAGCTATATGTATAGATATATGTTTATCTTGACACCTGATATGGAGAAACTACAACAAAATAATCGTCAGTTCATAGACAAGATCATAGCTTGTGTAAAGGAATTTTATGAGCACACTCCAATGGTGGTAGTGTGATGTGGAAGATTTCTTGTTTAAAAAAAGAGCAAAAATACAAGATATCGAGGATGTTTTGGTGAGATGTAATGAGGATTACTCTAAATTATCATTACCAGAAAAAGAATTTGTCTCAATGCTTTTCTCAAAATCAATGCAAGATTATTTGAGAATAAAATTTCTTGATGATACAGATGCTGAGCGAGAAGAATATGATATCTTTGTGGATTTTATTCGCAAGATTCAAGAGTTGTTTATAGTAACGCAACAAGAGAGTATTGTTGCTGATATCTGTGAAGATATTGCAGACATAATTAAATCTGGAGAACAGGTGAGTAAGATAGACTTTGTACAAAACAAATGGGCACTTGAAGGTGAGGTTCGTGGCAAATTATTGAGAGTTTTATGAGGACAAAATTCGCCTATATTACTTATGGAAACACCAACTTCTAATCAATTTTTCTTGGATGTACATAATGCTAAGGTGTTGCACGATTGTGGGGAACTTTTGGAATGTACACATACATTTGGAGATGCTAGACTCTATATCTTTGATAAAAAAGAGTCATTTACTCGTCAAGAAATAGAGTATCATGTACAGCAGAAACTCTTACAAATTCCTGATTTTACAGTAGGTGAATTTTTAGAATATATTAAGGATCATTATTCCATTGAAGCTGAACTTGGTTGAGAAACAGAGGATCGAGAAGAGTTTAAGAAGATCCGACTAGATACCATAGATGCATTCCCACAGTTATTTAAATGGATTATGCAATTTATCAATAAGTACGGATATAAGCAGAAAAGAATCTTTCTAGAAAGTAACTGAGAAATCAGTGATTTATGATCATATGATTCATATAAACAACCAGAGACCTTATGATCTCAATATAAATGATTCCCTTGAGCAAAAATAGAGGTTAAAAATCGTTGAGAGAAACAAGTTATTGTTACAAATGGTCATGAAGTAGATATATTTGATCTATAATTAAGCCCAGGCATTCGTGCTTGGGTTTTTTCTATCTGATAATTTGACAAAAAAGAGGAAAGCAGATATACTTAGCTATTTATGTTATAAATGGCGAAAGTATGCTTAGATCTGCTCCTTCCAGTACAGTGAAACCCGTAGATAAACCAATAGAAAAATTAAATTTTTCAAGTACTCATGCCGAAAGTATGGTAAAAGAAGGTGTGTTAACGACTTGAGAAGCTAATATGTGGGCTGATGCTCTTTGCATGGATTCTCAGATTGTCGAAAGTGTGGTATGATCTGAAATAGCAGAGATGTGCAAAGATCAAATAGTACTTTCTAAGCCATTTATTACTACAGAAGAGATCAAAAAGCTACCGGAATTCAAACAATTTCTTGCACAATATATGGCAGAAAAAGGAAGAATTTATCAAACCACTATCGAACAGGAAAATCAAAAACATAAAAAGGATCTTGTCGCATCCATAGGTATCTCACCTGATCTTCAAGCAAAAAGAGAAAAAATAAACAGAATTAAAACTGCAATTCGTACATTAATTTCAGAGAAAGATGAAAAGTTACGATGAGATTCCGCATATATGAGTTATATTGTTGGGGCAGTATCAGGAGAACCTAAGCTATCTAATGTAAATGTTCTTTATGACTATATCTATGAATCTCTATCTACACTAAGTGAGAAAAAAAGAAGAAAGACAAACGAAGACGCATATTCTTTTTATAAAAGAGTAGGGCCTGATTATTCATTTAAAAAAATAAGAGAAAAACTAACTGCAGAAGAATCCAAAATTAATACGCAAATTTGAAAACAGAAAGCAAAAGAAGTCACTAAATTTGATCAAAAGAAATCACAAGTACAAACACCTATTATAGATCAAAAAGTTTATGAAGAAGAGGCTTTTACATTGTTCTGTAAGACAGGAAATTTAGAAGATACCTACTACCTTGAGAAAAATACATCAGAAATCTCACACTTACAAGATTTTTTTAGAAAGAGTATTCAAAAAAGTAAACATTCTCATTCTGCCTTAACAATAAACGAAAATATAGATAAAAAAGCACTAAATGGAATGTTAATAAGACAAGAAGATTCGGTAATATTATCTCCGTCCGATTATATACATTTGCAAGTAAATCAAAAAACTATCAACAACTATTTTGCATCTGGGGATCGAACAATCAAAGGATATTTGTTTGATCGTCTTATTGAATGTGTAGGATATGATATTTTAGAATATAAAATCAAAGAAAATTTATCTCATTTCCCTCAGTATAGATGAGCAAGTTTTGAATTATATAAGACAGAAATGTTGGATGATACGTTTGCAAAAGCCGATTATGCGCTGGAATTACGTTTACCTCATACCAAAGATATAGAAATTGAACTAATAGATCTCTTTGTCTCAGATAAATCCAAGGATAGTGTTGGTTACCAAGAAAAATATAAAAAGGCACAAGAGCCTAAAATTCCATACCAAATGTATATCAATCTCTTATTGGATAAAAAAGACGATACTATTACCATGATGCCATTCAAGAGATTTGTAGAGCAACAATCTCCTAAAGAGGTTCATGATTTATTGTTAAAAGTAATTAAAGAACCAGGATTTAATATCCAGAAGTATTTGTTAGAAAAATCAGAAAGAGCAAGATTGTTGGGTAGGGCTTACGAAAAAGATCTTATAGGCGAAATGAGAAGGCTATCGGCATAACAAAGTATTGACTTTTACAATAATATGTGTATATATTAGAAAACAAAACAAAATTATGCAAAAGGTAATATTTGGAGGTAAAAAAGCCGTATCTAAGATGCCACCTCAAGTAAACACAACTGGAAAAGGGAATATAGTTCCTCTGAAACCAGTGAACAGAAAGAATATTTTGACCCATCGCACAGGTCATAAGTAGTTAATGTTTTAGAGCTTCCCTCGAATAAAAGGGAAGCTCTTTTTTTATTTAGTAAATAATGGGGTTTTAGAAATTTTTTTTATTGTTGTTTTCCGTATAGGATTTAATGATTTTTATAATATCTTCATCATGAAAATATTCTATTCTTTGTTTTCAAGATTCCTGCATTAAATAAATATCTTTTTCTGGTATCTTTTGTTGAGTATGTTTCAAATCAAGAGCTCTTCCAAAATCAATAACAGAGCATTTAAGATTTTGTTTAACAAAAATATTTCTTATATTCCCTCCTAAATCTCTATGATAGATTCACTGTTTATGAAGAACAGACAAAAATGATTCAAGATTCTTGATAAGGATATCTGATTCTTGTTTTGTAAAGAGTTTATGGTGTTTATATTTTAATGGCGTATTGGTAAGTGTTTCAATAATTTTTTTTGCTTCTTGAACACCAAAGATAAGCACAAGGTTTTTTTCCGCATCTCTATCATCTTCACATTCAATGGGCATTCCTGTTTCTGATTGTATAATTTTTTCAATGATTCTTGTATATAATGTAGGTCATGTGACATATTCCATTATAATATACTCATCATCTCCATTGGTAGTATATAAGTAAGGTTGGGGAATAGACACATCATGAAATATATGTTCATTCTTTACCACATCAAAGCTTCTTTTATGCATTTTAAATTCTTTTCATCATGTGTGGCTAAATAATCTTTTTGCAACAATAAATTGTTGACCGTTAAAAGAGATCTTGTAAATTTCACCTTCTCATCCAAAAGTCATAGGTTGTAATCATTTCTCAATTTCATTAATCACAAAAACAGCAATCTCATTAATATTTTTTCATGAAATAGCAGAAAGAATATCCTTTCAAGAAGCATAGCTTTTGTATTTTACAGGTCAACGATGGTCCCCGGTATTGAGGTGATTATTTTCCTCCATTCAGTGAGAATAAAATAAAATATCCTGTATAGTATAATTGTAATTTTTATTTTTGCAAATTTACGATTCCCTTTTTGAGAGAAATCCCTATAGTCAAGAGTATGGAACCAATTATCAATTATAAAGCAATCAAGAATGGATACGCCCGCATCAACAAGGACGGAATTTTGGAATTATCAGTCCCAAATTCTTGGAAAAAGAGACCAGAAGCCGTTGTTAGTTTACTTAATAAAGCTAAATCTCTAGAAAATCGTTATGCTGATAGAAAGACACCAAGCCAATTGACAGAGGAGGGTGTTTATCTCTTCGGAGAGTGGGTGGAATGGATAGACTTGGACTGTACAGCGAAGACAAGTCTCCCACACCTCAAAACTATACTCTATGAATATTCTAAGTCTATTTTAGATGATTATGCCCAACGTATAGGCAAAAAATACGATGAATTAACAATCAAAAAATCCAAAACAAAATGGTGAAGTTGTACCCATGATCAAAAAATAAACCTTAATCTCGAGCTCGTCCACCTCCCAACCAGACTTATTATCTATGTGATTATCCACGAAGCTTGTCACCTCAAAGTCAAAAATCACAGTCCGCGTTTCCGAGAACTAGTTGCAATTTACTGCCCAAACTATAAGATGCTCAGAAAAGAACTGAGAATGTATATTCTTAAATAGAACTTTATTCATTAGCCTCATATCAATGTACGATCCATATGATTTTTATTTTAAACAGGCCAAAAAAGTCTGATATAAAGCACGTAGCGCCTTCAAATTGGACGAAATCCAAGACAAGTTTCACGTTATAGATAAGAATACGAAATCAATTATAGATATCTGATGTGCACCAGGAAGTTGGCTTCAATATTCAGTATCTCAGATGCAGAAATTACAAGTAAAAAATCCTAAAATTATCGGATTTGACCTTAAACCAGTTGAACTTAATCTTCCAGGTGTATCTACCTACC
>JBAXSM010000012.1:0-23973 GCA_037130715.1 Candidatus Absconditabacteria bacterium | reverse complement strand
GCCAATACCAATCCAAGCTCTGCCATCTTAATCTTGAAACTATCAATCATATTTGAGAGCTTTCCTTGGAGGGTCTTGGATTGTTGTTCCATAAGTCATCAAAACTTTTCATTGATACCTTCCAAGATCAATGGTATGGCTTTGGCTGAGGAGATTCCTTGTTCTCAGATGTTACCTAACTGTTCTTGAGTCAAACCGAGTTTTTTTCTCAAAATCTCGAAAATAGGGATACCTCTTTCAGCGATCTGATTTACTTCTTGTTGCACCAATTTCCCTTTAGTTTGCATCTGTCCAAGGGCTACGATCACACCATTCAAAGTATCTTGATTTCAACCCACACCAGCGACAGCATCTCCGAGCGATTTCATGATTGGGAGAATTTGAGTAGCTTTGAAACCGTAGGCGGATAGTCTTTTGGCTCAGTCGATAAGACCCATCTGATCAAACGGAGTTTGTTTTGCAAAAGCCTGAATTTGTTTAAGAAGTTTGATCGCTATCTCTTCACTCTTAAACATATTTGTGAAGGCTATTTTCGCCTGTTGAAGTTCTGATGATAGAGTGAATAATGACTTCACAAATCCAATGATCGCAGTGACAGAAAAAGCAGTCAGGATGATCTCTTTTAATCACGAAAAAGTGACCTTCATCTTCTGAACGGTGCTTTGGATAATGCCTCATTGTTTCAGTATCTCTGTATTAACTCCTTGAAAATTTTTTCACAAAACTGAGATATCAGATGATCAGGTTCTTGTGTAGTTTCTCAGTTCTCTTCCTGCTTGAGTAAGTGATTGTTGAATTCTCGAAGCATCAGCAGTCAATTGGATAACTCCATCACGGTTTCCTTGTTCTTTTGCGAGCTTTATTTGTGCTTTGACTTCATCAAGTTTTGTTTTCAGATTTCCGACATTCAAGGAAAGTTGCAAAGCAGTTTGATCTTTGATTCTTTGATTGAAACCATTGATATCATCTCTAACTTGGTTGAGTTGCTGAGCCACTCAGGTTCTATCAAGTTTGAGATCTCGGAGAAGTTCAAAGATTTTATTTGTTGCCATAAACATCAAAAAAAGAGGTAAATTACTACCTCTAGTTTTAATCAGAATTGAGTTTTATCAGTTTATTTTTAATTGAAATGGAAAACGAATAGAGAATACATACACTCAATAAACGAAAATCAATCTTTTTATCTTTTTCTTTTGTTTGTAATTATGATCTGATACAATTATTTTCATTTAACAGAACCAACTCGATGATATAATACTCTTATTTGGCTTAATGACCTTATAAGTGCTCATCAAACATTGAGAGTAATAATTCCATACACAGCTGATATTTTTGTGTTTATTTTCCCTATATTTCTAGCATTTTTGTATATCAAATGAATTACAAAAAAAAGTATAGAAGATAAAATAGTGGCATTGTTCATATTCTTTTCGTGAATATTGTCGCTTGGTCTGAATCTATTTATTCAATATTTTGCAGATAAACAGCGTCCTGAGTGATATATTCATCATGCATGAAATCTTATACTTTCCCATATCCCAGATAAATCTTTTCCTTCTGATCATGTATCCTTGAGTATGGCAATTGCGGTGGCTACATTACTATGGGGAATTAAAAACAAAAATAAATTTTTTGTAAAATTTTGATACTTTTTCTTGGCAACCACATTAATAATGGCAATATCTCGTGTTTCTGTTGGTGTTCATCGACCAACTGATGTACTGGCTTCAATGGTCATTGGTATTCTTCCTGCATTATTATTGAATTCTAAGAATATCTTTGGTTTAACTAAAAGATATATTTATACTCCTATTATTACTTTAGAAGAGATAATTCTTAAAAGATTTAAAAAATCAAAGGAGTAAACTACGAATTTTTGTTTAGCATTGATTACCATTAAATTATGAGTATGATTCTTTTGATAAGAAATAAGATTTTTTAGTTTTCTAAAATATTTTTGTCATGGAAAAAATAAAACAAAATCTAACATGATTACTCAATAGAGTGCCAGAAATCACTATTTATTTTTGGATCATAAAAATTCTTGGAACGACTATAGGAGAAACCTGAGCAGATTATCTTTCTTTCAATCTTCATTTTGGATTGGTAAATACATCATACATCATGAGTGCTTTATTGGCTATTGTACTTGTGATACAATTCAGATTTAAAAAATATGTCCCTGTTGTATATTGGCTTGCCGTTATTTTGATAAGCATTGTATGAACTTTGATTACTGATCAAATGGTTGAAGGCTTAGGAATTAGTTTAGTTATAACTACGATCGCTTTCACTATCGGTTTGGCTTTAGTATTTATCTTTTGGTATCTCAAAGAAAAGACACTATCTATTCATTCAATATTTACTGCTAAAAGAGAAGCATTTTATTGGTTAGCAATTCTGTTTACTTTTGCATTAGGTACAGCATCTTGAGACTTGTTATCAGAAAGTGTAGGTATAGGATATGTACAGGCAGGCTTAGTATTCGCTGGAACGATTGCTCTCATTAGTGGTGCATTTTACTATTTCAAAAAGAAACAATTTAAATTTCAGATAAATCCAATATTTGCATTCTGGAGTGCATACATATTAACTCGTCCACTTGGTGCATCAATTTGAGATTACCTTACACAAGACCCTAAATATGGTGGATTAGGAATATCAACAATGTGGATAACCCCAATCTTTCTTATTTGAATTGTTGGATTAGTGGCTTATTTGAGTATAAGACAAAAAAAACAAATTGTCATAGAAGCATAAGTATATAAATATTACCCAAAGAAAAAATCTTCAAAATCTCTCTTAGATTCAAGTTTCTTAATCTTGTCTCTAGGGAGATTTTTTGTTTTCCTTATCTTTTTCGGGTCTTCCAAATATTGTATCTCTTCCAATAACCCAAAAAACTGGCAAGCTGTCATATTGAGTACTGCTTCCAGTTCTTGGTTATAGTATTTGATAAACAGGGCTATCAAGGAGATGAAGCTTGCTGTTTGGTTAGATCACTTTCAAGTTCACGAAGTGGCTCCTTGGTCAGCCCCAATCAAAAAAAAATCTCATTTCGGACAAGGACTAGATTCTCAGGAGTGAGGTGTTTGAGAATATATCCAAGTTTAGCTTTGGTATATCCAAACCATCATTTGTTTTTCAAAAATGACTGCAAAACCTCAATCATGATCTTCGTGTTTTTGACTTCATCTTGTCCCATACTTTCTGTTTTCTTGATGATATCAGCCAGTTGTTTTACGGTCGGCTGTTCGAGGATAAACAGATCTTTTCAGAGTTTTATCGTTATCTCTTTGGACAAAAAACATTCTAGATTAATTTCAAACATCAACGAAAAATAGTGAAGATATTAAAATGGACTATACTTCATAAACAAATCCTTGAGATGTAACTTTACCATTGAGTTCTATATCACAGGTAGCTACATCGTCCTCGCTATTACCAACAAAGTCGATCGTTAATCAAGTCAAGTTTTGGACATCTTTAAGATCGATAGTGATTTGTTTACCATCAGGTCTTTCATGAATAAATCTTGCATAGAATCTAGATGCAATTCCTGTATCTGCAAAGGTAAATTTCCTACTTTGTGCAGGAGTATAATTGTAAGTAATCGTGAAAGTTTGATTGAGAGTTGTCACTGATCCACCTGATTTGAAGTAGATGTTTCTTCTACCAGCAGGTCAGACTACTTGAAAATAATCAGAAGCAGAGATAGTCCCATCTACAGAACCAACGATTGAAGTGATACTGATCGCTCCATTATCATAGTTTTGATGTTCGAGTTCAACGAGTGATAAAAACTGGATCGTATTTAATGCGATCACTTGAGTAGCTCCAGAAACAAGTGTACCAGGGATAGAAGTTTTTGTAATCCAACCTTCATTTAGACTTGCTAAAGTATCAGGATCGATTTCACAAAGTTTGAATTTGAAAGAGAACTCAGAACCTTTTTTGAATTTGTTGATCTTGTCATTATCAAAGACAAGTTCAGAACTTTCTCTTTTGGATTCAATAACCGCATCTCTATAAGCACCAAGCCTGACTAGAGATGATAAAGAAGATCAGTAGTAGAATTCTCCAGCACCAGCCAGCAACCTCTGATCGTTGATGATTCATGTTGTTTGTGTCATATGAGTAAAAATGAATAAATAAAGAAATGAAATACCAGTAATGGGAATATAGTCAGATTAAAAATTTATCAATCTAAAAGGTATGTTTGCATAAAAACATAATTCTGAATACGGAATAATCGGTTTTTTCATCGTATCATTCATCTGCTCACATCAGGTTGATTGTTCATTTTCGACTTGGTCTTAGCTTCCCAACAAAACCTCATAATTTAGATACCAACACTTCTCCAATCTCTCTGAGTTGATCTTCAATCTCGTAATTTCAAATAATATCTATGGTCAGTTTGTTTCATTGGTACCCATGCTTTCATTGATATTTTCAGAGTTTGTTTTCATAACCGCTCACATCATAAACGATAAACGGTACCTGAGTTTGCGATTGTGATCTTTTCCTAAAAACTCTTCCTTGGATTGTTTCTCACAACTCAGGAAGTGATGATAAATATTCATAAATTGCTTTTTTGAGATTGATAGGAACTGGTGGTTCTACTGGTTTGGGAGGGATTGGGATCATAACCTTTTCTGTAATGAAGAGATAAAATAAGCATTAATTTGATCTATCGTTTCGTTATAGAGTTTTCTAAAAATCTCCCTTGGTTTGATACCTTTTTTTGCAATTGAAGTAGCTAGGAGATAGACCGTTCACTTATCTTTTGATTTCAGGTTTGCATAGCTTTTTACTCAACCTGCTATCATTCCATGACGGCTTGCCCATCAAACTAATGAATCCATAGGTGGTCTTTTTTGGAGTGGTCTTCTACCAAATTCCATGATGACTGCCTGTGCTGTTCTTGATCAGATTTGGATCACATTTCAATTTCAAATCACTTTCACAAACAGACTTTTTTCAAACTCTCAGGTATCAAAAGCCTCTTTTTTGACTTTCTCTCTGAGTAACTGCAAAACATACTGAGCCGTATCTTGCAAAGCATCTCTTTCGGCTCTGAATACTTTTTCTAGAACTTCTTGATTGATTTTTACATCCATTATTGCCGTCTTTCAATTATGCAACGAAGGTGGTGAGTTACCCTTCAATCAAAGATAACCTCCACGGAGTTGACTAAGTAAAAGTTGCCTTCAATATAGACCCTATCATTTTTCCCAATAGGTGTCTCATCAGAAATATACAAAAAGAAAATCTCAGGTTGAACTCTATGGAGTTTCCCTGTAGTAAGATCAACCATTTGTTGGCTTCATGATTTAGATAATCTTCCTTTGAATGTTCCTACTGGGATATAATTTTTGGTTTCTATCCCATCAACATTTAACATCTCAGGAGTTTCGATCATCACATTATGAGTGTATAAATCTTTAATCATCTGAGTTTTCTGAAGGATAAAGTCTGTCGTAGCCTCCAATATCTACATCGAGATTTCATGCAAGGGTTCTATATTTATCAAGCATCGCCATAATATTTGCAGGAAGATCGAGTGGAAACGATCTGCTATCTTGTTTTTTCTGATAGGAATAATCTCCGATCTTTTCTGATTGGATACTATTTTTTCCAATAAACATTCATTGATCGATATAAATCATTTCCAAAACATACACGATCGCTTGCATGAGTTCTTCTGGGAAAGTATAAGTCTGATTAGATTTATCAAAGAACAATTGTCCATTGATATACGATAAAACGAGTGATATTGCTCTCGTGATATATTTTTGGATAGTCTCATCATTCTCAACGAGAAGATTACTCACGATGCTGATTTGTTTTACATACTCAGGAGTGATATTGTGGTTCATTTGTGTTTCAAAAAGAAAACTAAAACAAATGAAACTATACTCAAAACCACGGAAAGTAAATCTAAAAAAGATAGGAAGGGTATCCTATCTTTTCTAGTCTTCTATTTCTTTTTCTTAGAAGTTTGGGGTGGTGAATCTGCATTATCTACAGGCTCTATGAGTGCTTCATCCGAAGGCTTGACCTCTTCCATACAATCAGGATTGAAGAGATGTTTATCAACATGGACTTCATTTCCTTTGCCATAGAAGATGTTGTTGACTTGGCAGTCTCTGGTTATTACAACATGCATATTTGGTTATTGCTAAAAGATAAAATTAATCTTTTTTTGGAGTAAACTCCTTGATGTGACCGTGTTTGTAGTCGAGTGTCTTTTTCAAGGCTTCGATTACTTCAGGTTCATCAGTAGCAAAGACACCATCTCTAAAACGATGCAGTCTTTTATCAGGAGTATTGAAAGCAAGACTTGAGATATTCTTGTTTCTAAAATACACCGTTTTTGTTGCTGTAGATTTAGTAACTTTCTCTTTCGTTTCTTTGGTTTTTTCTACTTTTTCAACTACAGGCTCCTGAGTATCTTCAGGAGCTGTTGTTGTGTCAGAAGTTGTTTGATCTGCCTGATTAGTATCTTGAATATCTTTTTTGGACATTGCTGTTTAATAATTAAGAATTAAAAACTAGGGATTAAGGTTCTTGATACGACCGTGTGAGTATTTACCATCTTTAACAACCATGGTATATTCTCATCTCAAGATCGCAGTCTGACCATCTTGTCCTGGTTGGGTTCCTGGCACAAGTTTCAAACCTCTATTTTGGAAAGGTACCAATGCAAGTCTATTGATATCAATCAAATCAACTGCATTATTTGGCATCTTCTCATCAAGAAGGATATTTGAAACAACACCACCAGCCACAGGAATATCTGAGATAAATCTCAAGACATAACTTCCTGCTTGTGTAGAGTTTTGTGCGATCACAGGATTATTTCCAGAAACATTGAATCCACTAATTTTTCTTGCTTGATTGATATTACAAACGAGAGTGTTTGCGACACCACCGTCTTCAATAATCATCTGCACAAGATCGTTGATAGTAGTAGAAGTTAGATCTCCACCTCCTGCATCAAGGATGTTACCACCAGCGATATCAGTAAATTGGAATAGACCTCCGAAGGTTCCATTTTCTCCACCAGTTCTTGCTACTTTACGACCTCTCAAAGCTTGTTCAGAAAGTTGCTGTCTGATTTTATAGAAAGCACCTTTGAGTTGTTCAGCGAGAGTGTTCACATTTCCATAGACCGCAGAGTTCAATGCTGTATCAGAAAGTTCGACAGCATTTCTGAAGATTTGGAAAAAGTTGTGTTCCATAGTTGGCTTCCATTCATCAACTCCGACGATATTCTTTTCGTTTTCTTGTACTGCTTCTGACATAAGTTTTGCTGTCATTGTAGCATCAAGATCAATAGGAGTAGTACCACCATAAACGATACCTTTTGCAGAGGTTGGACTATCAACAGAAACGATCTTGATTTGTAAGTCTTCAATATCAGTATTGTCGGCTGTATACACAAATCTTAAGATCATATTTGGTCTCATACCAATGGTTGAATTGAAGGTTATCGATTCAGGAGAATTGCTAGGAGTTACGGTTCCGTTCACTGCCCAGGACATAGGAGTGAGTTGGCTTTCTAACCACTCGTATTTGTTGTTTGTACCTGCATTGTATCAGGCACCGTTTCTCAAGAAAATCTCCAAAGCGGATGATTGTTCTTTAAGAAACTGTGTAAAGAGGTCTAAGACCTGTCTTTCGGTAATTTGTGATAGATCAAATGAAAGTTGCATGAGTAAAAAGTTTTATGAAATAAATAGTTTGTAAATTTAAAGGTAGCATCGCTACTTTTTGATTGCTGTTTCGATAATTGAACTCAGCATTCAATTAAAGTCACCTTGTGATTTTGCTTTGTCATAGGTGCTGGTATCGTGTGGAGGGATACCTTGTCCTCATTTTGGTTCAGGTTTCTTTTCTACAAAATCGCTGACAAGTTCTTTGATCTTTGGGAGGGTTTGAAGTTTCTCTAAAGCTGTCTTGTTTGGAAGGTCTAGGAGTGTTTCGATCTTTTTGTATTTCTCTTCTCCGAGACTTGTTTTTATAGCTTCGAGTTCTGTACTTACCAAAGTTTCCATCGCTTTGTCATACTCATCAATGGTCTTTGTTTTTCCTTTGAGAGTTTCGATTTCTTGGTTTGCAGTATCCAAAAGCTCTTTGAACTTCCCTTGTTTTTCAAGGTTCTTCTTTTCTCTTTCGGCTTCTTTGGTTTCATACTCTTTGACTTTGTTTTCAGCTTCTCTTCTTTTGTCAGCTTCTTCTTTAAGTCTTCGAGATGGGATTACATCAGAGGGGTTACCTCATTTGTTATCATCACCCTTTTTGTCAGGATCAGTTCATGCAGGTGGGGTGTCACTTGCTGGAGCTGGATTTCAGGTAGTATCGGCACCTGTTCCGTTGGGATTGTTTTTATCTTCAGGCATAAAACTAAATAAGAAAAGGATAAAATAGAAGCATACTATCTACAAATAGAAAAAATCAATCTATAAAAACAATTTCCATGGGAGAATGAATGCACAGGAGATTGAAAAGATCACAAGAAGAATGAATCAAAGGAGCCTCAGGCTCTTGAATCGAAACTCCTTATTGTTTGTTAGCAAAAGAAGAATCAGCACTTCCCTTAGTTCCTGGTTTGTCTTGTTTGGATCAATTACTGCCATTATTTGGTTTGTTAGTTGGTAAAGATTTATTCAACTCTATCTGCTTTTTTTGTTGTTCTTCTTGTTCTGTTTTGATGATAGCGAGTTCTTTTTGTACCATGTCTTTTTCCCAAGAAAAGATATTGGCGATTGCTGTTTCTTGAGATACCAGTTTGTTATTATACAAATCAATATACATCTGAGTGTTTTGTTGTAAGTCCTTGAGCATTGCATCAGAAAACTTTACATCGATTGAGAACTCTCATTGAACTCCTGCAAATGCTAGAGTTTCTTTGATCAGCTTTTTCAAAGTCAGTTCCACCATTCTTTGCTTTCTTTGTATCTTCTTGAGAAATCTTGTAAGTCTGATCCTGAGTGCTTCTACTTTCTCGGCTCCTCAGGATTCTTCAAAACCAAAGAAAGAGATAGGGATTTGAGTTATCGCTCCGATAAGTTTGAGTATTTTATCGATGTAGGTTTGTGCTTCAGGGATCAATGAATTATGGTTTTCGATATACTGAGCTGGTTGTTCTCCTTGCCTATGCACAAAAACTTCTAAGTTATGAATTGATTTATCTTTGTTTTGAAGGAGTGCGGATACTCATTCAGGAAGTGAAATTTTACTATTGAGATGCTTAATAAACTGGAGTGATATCTGAGTAAATCTGTCGTTCACTTCTTCTAGAAGATCAAGGATATCTGTGTAGTCGTTGTTCCCTAGATACTTTCAACTGACCTTTCTATTATCAAAACGATAGATATTCAGGAATTCTAAGGTCTCAGCAGGTGCGAGTTCTTTTTCCAAACTGTACTGTGTACCATCAAGAGCGACTGAATACAACCCATATTCAATCAACCAGTTTCAATTTTCCTGTTTGGTGTAGGATTGTATCTTTGCTTTTTGTTGGATAGAACTTCACAATGTTTCGTTGATCTTGCTGATGAGATAGATTTTGTTGGGGTCTTCTCCCAAAAATAATCCTTCAATTTGTGGGTAGTAGTAATCATAAGGTATCTCTTCAATCACGATATTATCTTTATCATCTTTTCTTGATCTCAAAACTGCATAGCCATAGATTCAAGTATTCAAAGCAATATTATACAAGAGTTCATCAAAACCATTAGCTTCACTTATCTCATCTCGTTTTGCTTTGGCTTGTTCGTTATCAATATCAATTTCTATTCCATCACCAATGATATAATCAGCAGTAGTATTTGCCATCAAAGAAAGGAGGTTCACATTCAAATACAAATACTCATCTTTGTTTTTGTGGTTACTAAGATAGGTTTTGATATTAAAGACATTAGCTTTGAAAGTTCCCAACACAAAATGGCTGGCATCGTTTTCGTAAATCTTTTTGAATTTACCTCTGGTGCTGACTTCTTTTGTGATGATATTATCAAGATATATTTGTTGTTGCATGAAGACTTGAAGAGAAGATAAATTTGTGTCAGTATAGCCAGCATCATAAAAAATAAATCTATTGATTATTTAATGCCCAGCTCATGTCGTATGCGAGTTCCTTTCTCATTTGATAACAGATAGCATCTGAGATGATCGCATCATCGTGAGTTCCTTCTTGTGCTTCAGGTTTGTTTTTCTCGTTATAGATAAACGAATACATCTCAGTTCTTAATCTCTCATCCACCTGATCAATAAATCATCTTCTGATCGCTTCTTCATATTCGTTGATCATAAGTGGTCTAGTTTTTGTGTTCGTTTGTCGTCAGAATTTTCTTGTCGGTTGGTTTGTGATCTTGTCGATAGTTCTCTCAGCATAGAGCATATCGTACCATGGATATTCTTTGGCTTTAGTGATGGTTGTTAATCAGGTATTATTCCTTTCAACTCCAATGATCCCTTTGTATCATAATTCAACAAGTCTGTCGATAACTACACACAGTTCATCAGGTGGGATAGTTCAGTAAAAGAAAGCTAGAAGTTTCATATTCGTATCTCTGACTGAGATAGAAGAGTTATCTCCATCTTTTCAACCCTCAGCAGTATCGATACCAAACAGACATTTTTCTTGTGGTTTTGCATAGATTCTGAGTTTTGGAAACTTCATATCTTCAACATACTTTAGTTTCTCTAAATTCTTGATAATCTGAATATTGAAAACGGTATCTCCAGTAGTCAAGAAAGCCTCCTCAGGTGTACTTGGATACTCTTGAAACACATCTCTTCATAAAAGATCGTATTGTTGTAGATACCATTTCTTTTGTCATTCAGTAATAGGGAGCTGTTCGAGATGTTTGAGTTCAATCGGAAGGACAATCGTTTCTCTTTCTTCTACCTCGCTTGAATATTCATCGGCAAACCATCGACCAATAAAGATCGTTTTGAATTCTCCATCATCCCTTCAATAATATTTATTCCACATCTCATAAAAGTAGTTACCTACTCAATTGGCTGTGGTTTCAATAATGATGTCAGCCGTCTTTGGCATCGATGGTAAAGTACCAGCCATCATCTCCCTGGCATCATTTCTAAATGCAAGCTCCGTGATATGGAGTTTGGTAGGTGTTCATGATCTACTATCCAAGGAAACTTGAATCTTAGAGTGGTTGGTAGGAAAATATAATTCATTCACATTATCATATTTTGGCTTTGGCTTATATCGGACACCTTTTTCAGTTCTAAGACCGTCAGGAGTTTGTTGGTATGAGTATTTCACTTTTTGGAAGATTTCTTTTTGCTTTTCTCTATTGTGGGCAGTGATAACTATGTTCTGATTCTTTTTTAAGAGACATTCATCAAGACCATCGACCAATCTATCCGTAGTAACTCAAAGTTGTCTTGCTTTCAAGATTATCAATCTCACAAATCAGTTTTTTTCTTTGAGTTCTTTGATGTAGGCATTCAATTTTTCTTGTGCATTATTTCTTTTGAAAGTGATGGTTTGAGAATTTTTATCAACAATTTTATACAGATGAGATAAACGCCAGGACTTAGATGTGAGTTTACTCATCCAAGTCGTCCTCTGAAGGGATAAAGGACTTCTCTTCGATATTATGATTTTTGCTAAGATTGGTCGGTTCTCCAAGTTCCCTTTTTACCATATCAAGTAAAATGTTAATATCCCTGGCAGTGATATTTTCGGGACTGTTCTTGGCTAAATGAACAATCTTTTTATTAATCAAAATAAAGAGTGCTTTCTTTTGTTTGATAAGCTCCTGGATATCAACATGCAATTCTTCTGACATCTTGGCTTTTAATTCATCTTCAATACTATTTTTGTGTTCAGTTATTCGATTATCAACTTGCTTTTTCATCTGATCTTTCTCTTCGGCTCGACCCTTTGTCATCTTTTTTCGTTGCCCGTTCATATCTTTTTTAGGTGCGGTTTTCGTGCGGTTTTGGTGCTGTTTGTAGAAATCAAAAATTGAGAGATAATCTCCCTGCATAAATTCATTCCTAAGTTCTGACCAATCATACTTCATTATTTTTTATCTGGAGTTTCTGATAAAAACTTCTTTACATCTAATTTCCTAGAAAGGCACTTGATAGGTTTCTGTCATTTTGTGTATTCAAAATATCTTTGAATGATTACTTGCACATATCTCTCATCCAGTTCCATCATATTACATCTTCTAAAAGTCTTCTCACATGCGATCATCGTACTTCCTGATCATCAAAACAAATCAACGACCAGTTCTCATTTTTTACAACTATTATTGATAGGATACACTAAGATATCAATTGGTTTCATCGTAGGATGAACATCGTTTTTTAATGGTTTATCAAAATTCCAAACAGTCGTCTGACTTCTGTCTGAATACCAACTGTGAGATCATGTTTTTTTCCAACCATATAAGATAGGTTCATGCTTTCGATGATAATCTTGTCTTCCCATTACCAGTGCATTCTTTACTCGCACCAAACATTGAGAAAGTTTGTATCCAGCATTTACCATAGCTTTTCTGAAGTTCTCTCATTCGGTATCGGCATGGAATACATAGATTGATCCACCATCTTTTTGTACCATACAAAGATTGGTATACACATCATATAGGAACTGATAGAAATCTGAATCTCCCATATTATCATTTTGGATTTTAAGACCATTACTTCATTCATAGTTTACATTGTATGGAGGGTCAGTTATCACAAGATCGCAAAGCTCTCCATCCATCAGTTTTTGGACTTCATCAAGCTTGGTAGCATCACCACACAAAAGTCTATGTTCTCCGAGTTGAAAGATATCTCCTTTCTCTACCCAAATTTTCTCAGAAACTTCAGGAGCTTCATCTTCTTTATCTTCATCAACATCAAGGTCATCATCCAATCATAGATTGAGATCATCAAAAAGATCATTTAAGTCAGGATCATCAATAGTCTCGAGTTCGATCTTTAAGTTTTCGATATCTCGTTCAGCGAGATCAGATAATTTGTTATCAAGGATTCTGTATTTCTTTTTTTGGAGTTCATTCAGATCAGTGTATTGGATCACAGGAACTTCAGTCAATCAAAGTTTCTGAGCTCAGAGCAATCTACCATGACCTGCCAAGATAATATTATTCTCATCAATAAGAATAGGAGCTCTGAATCCACATTCTTGGATTGAGTTTGCTATTTTATTGGTCTGTTCTTCAGGATGGATTTTGTTGTTGAACTCATATGGGATGATTTTGTCGATTGGGAATAGTTGGATTTGTAATTGCATGAGAAGATTGAAAAAAAAGTAAAAGAAAAAATTACGAACGATACGAAAGTTGCTCGCCATAATCTTCGAGGATTTTGTCTTTGATATTTTGTAATGCGACCTTCATCGCCTGAGGGGAAATTCAATGGATTCTAGCTAAGTCCTGATTTTTGGTAGGGGTTCAGTCCCATTCATACATATACCGAGTATCGATAAAGAAATCTTGGATTGCTTTATTGAGTTCATCAATATGTCTACGGTCAGACATATCAATCTTGATCGTTGATTCGATCTTTATGTTTTGGAAAATATAGGAGAGGACGACATCGCTTTCTTGGATACCAAAAGAGATCTTTCCTTTGGTATAGAGTGATTGGAGATTCTTTTCATGGATATATCTAAGGAGATGTTGAAATGCATCTTTGTACATTTTATAGTGAGTTTTATACTCAGTGACTGGTTTCCTTCATCTTTTTTGATTCATTGCTAATAAAATTTTGAATAACTAAAAAAAAGCGATGAAAACACAAGATGCAAAAATACATCTCATGTCCACAAACGCTTTTTTTTCGCTTGTCTATTATATAATTATTCGAGATTGTTTTTCAATTCAAAATGACCACCTAAGTAGTTGCTATTCTTCTACAGTATACAACAAAATTACTACGATTTTTCAAATGAAAACCGAGAGCTAATAATTATAACATTGTCGCTAAGCTTTTACAAATTCCATTGCGAGAGCTTTTTTTTTACTGCATTTTGTCTCATATGAAACCAGAAACTTCAATCTGTTTTTATTTTTTACAAAAATATAATCATGGAAAACACACCAGAAACAAAATTCCTGGAAATGTACCCTCACAGACTAGGTAAACAACCCGATCTTGAAGCGGGACAATCCAAAAAAAAACCTTATTTTCTTTAGACGAAGCTAGAGAGTATTTGGGAGATTCTAAGCACTATTCCGACAAAGATGTTGAAGACATCGTCGTTGTTACCGAACATTTATGTAAACATATAATTAACCTATACTTGGCTTGAAAATTGGGGTAACATTGTTTATAACAAAAAAGATCGGGTTTGGTAAACAAACCACTCCCGACCTTGTTTTGATAACTCGTTTTTGCCTCGGTTATCTTTTTATATCTTTATAGGATACACACTATGCTTAAAGAAATTCAAACTCAAAACAAGACAAATGGATCAGGACAAAAAAATGCTATGATCTATTGTCGTGTAAGTTCAAAGCGTCAGGAAAGGGAAAGGTTCTGACTAGAAACACAGGAATCAATGTGTAAAGAGCGATGTGAAAAAAATTGAATCAATGTTGTAAAGGTCATCAAAGACTGATGAATCTCCTGATCAACATTTGATCGTGATTGATTTGATGAAGTATTGGAGATCTTTGATAAACAGAGCAAGAAAATTCAAAGAATTCAAAAAAAGAAAAATGTCCTTAATGTTAATCCCAATGAAATTTGAAATGATCCAGACACATGAATGCCACCAATTACCCACTTCGTTTGTGTAGATGGATCAAGAATTTCAAGAAACGATAAACTTGAAGAGACTTATTTTATGACTGGAAAAATTAGACAATCATGAGCTGAGATTGTTTATGTTTTATATCCTATTGATGCAACTTCGAGTGCTTGAATGCTCCAAGAGAATATTCTCTATGCTTTTTCAGCCTTTGAAAGGAGAAATACAAGATGCAAAGCAATGAACTGAATGAGAGCAAGACTTCTTGAAGGATATCGACCTTTCGGAACTTTACCAATCGGGTTTGCTAGAGAAAAGCAATGAAAACATAGCATAGTTGTTATGGAACCGATCAAGTGACCAACCGTAAAAGAAGCATTGGAGATGTTTGCAAGTGGAACATTAGAAAGCGAAGCTTCAGTTTACAGATACATGAAAGACAAATGAGTAAAAACAAACAGCACTCAAAATAGAACATGATACATGCACAAAAGTATCGTAGAATCACTTTTTTCATTAAACAGACTTTATTTCATGGCTGGATTCATTTACTATCCAAGACGAGATATAAACGAATTAATCCCTGCAAAACATGAGCCTTTGATATCAATGGAAACGGTCGAGAAAATTCTTGTTAGAATGAAAATAAGCTTCCAAGCATGAAAGTCTCATCTCAAAAATAATCCTGATTTTCCATTAAAAGATTTTCTTTATTGCGGACATTGTTGAAAAAAACTAGTAGGATATCGAGCTAAAGGAAGATCGGAGAAATATCCTTATTATTGATGTTCAAATAAAAAAGATGAAAATAGATCACAAATAAGGCGTGAAATAATCCACGAAGAATTTGATAAATTACTATCTTCTGTCCAAATAGGTGAGAATTTACGAACCCTTATGGATCAAGGAATTAGAAAATTATGGAACGAAAGACAAAAATTTAGAAATCAATTAGCCGAGGATAAAGAAAAAACACTCGAAGATATAAACGAAAAAATGAAAAGGGTGCGTATGACGATGTTGGCTACAAAAAGTATGGAGCTGGTTGAAGAGTTAGAAAGTGAACGAGAATTGTACCGTATGGATAGGGATAGAATAAAAGAGGAGATAACAAAAAAGACAGAGCTATCTGATAAAGAACTCAACGAATGTTTGGTTCAAGCAAAAAGGATATATATGTGACCCAGATCGGTTTGGGAATTATCGAATACTGAACTTAAAAGAACCTTGATGAATCTACTCTTTGGGGAGAAGCTTATGTATACCAAAGAAAGAGGTTATCGAACCGCCTGAAATACCCTGTTCCATTTGGTGTTTTCCTTGATACAGAGACCCGATTTTTTAGACCAGTACAAAAACAAAAAATAACCCAATATCGAACCGCTTTTGGCGAGTTCTCAACCGAGTTATCTCTATTTCTAAACACTGAAGTTCTATTAACATGACCCGACCAGGAATTGAACCTGGGTTATAATCTTCGCAGGATTATGTCCTATCCACTGAACGACCGGATCATTAATTATTAGAATCCACAAAAAAATAGAGATTTACTCCTTTGCTAATAATTTCTACTAATTTCCTAACAAAACTCAAATGATTATGAATAATAAGAACCTATAAGAGTCCCTTGTAAATAAATGTTTTGAAATACTTAAAAGCTTCTTTGTAACTTTTGATTGTTTCAACCTTTGCATTATAGGTGAGCATATCTTTATAGGCAGCATCGGGAGTTGAATTTTCTAGCTCAACCCAAGCCCTAGCAATAATTGCACCCGTTCTATCAGCTCAATGTTGGCAATGAACAAAGACATTTCATGATCAGAGAGCGGTTAGTATTTTTTTCCAATCAGCTGATTTTGGAGCATATTTAGTCAATGGAATCACAATCCAGGTCAATCAACTTTTCTTAATACTATCTTGAAGTTTTTTACTCATCTGACTTTTTGAAACCAAACTGATAATCGTGGTCACATGATAGGTAGTTTTCAAAATATCTATACTTGCAGGCGTAGGCATAGCTCCTCTATAATTATTGTTTCCAAAGGTTTTCCCAAAATTAGGGAGAGATTCCGTAGAGGTGAATTTGGTATCTTTAATCTTTCACATATAATTTTTAAGATCGGCAGAAATAGAGCCAGAAGCTAATTGACTTCACGACAAGAGAGAATTTCATAAAGAAAAACTACTCATCAAGAGACAAATACCTATCAACGACATACATATTTTTTTTGCCATATATATTTTGAATATAAAGTTTGAAAAGATAACATACTGTTTACATCACCAAAAACAATCACTACATATCAGACGTGAATAAATATTTGAAATTTAAGAATATAATTATTCTTGATGATCTAACTTATAACTCCCAAGTTCAGCCCAACTATATGAATCATTATAAGAATTCACTCAAGCTGACGTATCTATCTTATCTCTAGTTTCAGCGAGAAAAAGAGTATATATATCTCTACGTGTTCAGTAACGAGAAGACAGTGGGGGTATACGTTTTAAGGTAAATTGCAATCTTTCAAAAAATCTAGAATCCCAAGCTCAAAAAGCCAAAAAATCATCAGCTGTTTCTAGATTTAAATCTGCAAAATGAATATGTTCAGCGAAATCATGTCTATTTTTTCGGAAAAAGAGCTCTGACGTATAATGAGAACCTTCATATGGATATGAAAAAAATTCTTTAGTATATCCAAAGCGACTACTAACCAACTCCTGGAGAATACTTAGCCTTTCAATACAAGGACGAATCGCTTCTTCCAATTTGAGTAAATATTCAGGCTTCATTTGATATACAAAAGAGACGAGATCTACAAAATTAAAGGCCTCTGTAGATACCGATGTCATATATACACTTAAGGCATCCACAAGAATTCTTTTTGCAATTCGTTTATTCTTATCAAAAAGTGATTTCCAATCATGAACGACACGAGAATATATTTCATTTTCTTGATCATCAAGATCTTCATAAAAAGAAGTATCTGTTTGGGTATATTGATACAATAGATATTCATGAGAGCTATATTTTTTATCAGAAAAATCGAGATTTTCAAGTTGATCATGAGGCGTATCTCACAACAAAAAATCAATATATCCAATAGCTTTTTGAATTTCAGGAACAAAATATTCTGTATTTTTGTTTGCCTGACTTAGATGCACAAAATAAGTTTTCAATTGCGTAAGAAAAGTGCCCATATTAGACATCTGTGTTGATTTTGCATAATTCAAGGCTTTTTGAATTCATGAAATACATGCATTAGGCCATTTATCTTGCATTTTAGGTACATCAAATGATTCTATAATGGCGATCAAAGGCCTAAATTCTTTATCAATAGCATCTGTCATCCACAAAAACTGCTCTCCATAATATCCCGATAGCCAATGATTTGGAGACATCACATTTTTTAACGCTTCTGCACTTGTATCTATAACATGATATTTTTTCTCGGGGTACTTATGCTCAAGATCTGCATGTCACGAATCCGTAGTAACAAATGTTCATTCATCGACTATATGAGGAGAGAGTATCCTCTTGATATTTTGTCACTGTTGTATTTCTTTTTCTGTTCGTTCAGCTTCCATATATGATATTTCATCAATACTATCAATTGTTCATAGAGTCATCGGTAGATAGTTAACAATAAATATTGACTTTTAATAATAAAGTGATGTATATATAATTAATAATAGATTGAAATCAAGTGAATTTTTATTATTATTGTCGACGATTTACGACGTAACTAGAAGATATATGAAAAACATTATAGCTATATTTGATAGTCTCGGACTATCAGAAAACGAAATTAAAATGTATATGATGTTATTAAAATGATGACGACAGTCGACAACAACACTTGCCAAAAAATTAAACAAACCCAGAACAACACTCTACTCATATACTGATTCTCTGCTCAAGAAGTGATTTATCCAAGTAGAACAGACTCCTAGAGGTCAGAGATTCAACGCATTAAGCTTCGATAATCTCCTCATCGCCATAGAACAAAAGAAAAAAACGATTAGTGATTCGGTGAATGAATTGATCGAAGCTCGCGAAGCATACGAACAAATTCAAACACAGATGAGCTTTATTCCAAAAATAAAAATATACGAAACCAAAGAAGCCAGAAATGTGGCATACAAAAAATTACAACATTTCAAAGAAGCATACAGTATTTTCAATTATGACGCAGCTATTAAATTTCTTCAACGAAACAAAAAAAGAAGAGAACAAGTAGGCTCAATACCGCATGGTTCAAAAGTTAAAGAAATATTGATCGATAGTCCAAACGCCCGTAAATACAAGAAAAAACGAGAACATGAAAATAAATGAAATCATGAAGTCAGATTAATTAATGCTAAAAAATTATGAAATATTAAATCTGATATTTTATTGGTCGATTGAGTGTTTTACCACACATCATTGGGAGAAAGAGTGGTTATGATAGAAATCAACGATCCTATATTTTACGAATCACAAAAGGCAATATTTGAATATTTACGAATATCAACAAAATAAATGGTGAAAAATTTGCAAATTAGTAAAAAACAAATATACTCATATATCAAATTTTACTCATAACAAAACAAAAACATGCCAGAAACAAAAGAAGTAAAAGTTCCAAAAAAGGAAAAAGTAGTTAAAGTTTCCAATGAAGAACTTATGCAAAAACACACACAAACTGTTCAGTTTCTTCAAAATATGGTAGCGGATATCGAGACAGATCTCAAAAGAGTTCATCTTGCACTCCAACAACTAGCAAAATTTGATCTTGAACATCCAGAAACCTTTGCTGAAATTGTGACCAATAGCGAAATTGCTCACGAACATGAAAAATCTGAAAATGAAGAAAATATGGAAGTAGTTGAAGGGATTTTTGATGGATATTTTATGACAGGATCTGACCAAAAAAAATATCCCGTTCCTATGAATTATTCAAGTAAAACTAAACTTGTTCCTGGAGATAAACTTAAGTTAAAAATTCTAGAAGAAGGTAAATTCATCTATAAATTGATTGAACCCGTAGAAAGAAAACATATTAGAGCTGTACTTACCAAGACAGAAGACAATAAATTTGTAGCCATTACTGATGAAAGAAAATCATACTTTCTTAATCAAGCAGCAGTTACATTCTTCAAAGGGAAACCAGGAGATGAACTCTACATCCTAGTAAACGACAAGGAAGAAATGGCCTTCGCAGCTATCGAAGCTATCATCAAAAAATAAAAAAAACATGTAATATATCTAAGAAGACAGCAATTGCTGTCTTTTTTTGTTTTTTTTCTTGCAAGTCAACTAAAATTCATTATAATGCAGGTACTATGAAACTAACCGAAAGAATAGTTGAATTTCTTTTCCCAAAAACTTGTGTACTTTGCGGGACCACAGGTGCCTATTTATGCAGTGAATGCAAAAAATGTCTTAATCCACATCCTGAAATGTGTCCTTACTGTCACAGACCATCAGAAGATTACCGTACCTGTTTCACCTGTAAACTCACAAACAAGCCAAATTTAGAAGGACTTATCGTCCCATTTGCCTATACGCCAGAGCTTAAACAGCTTATTTTTCAACTCAAATATAAACACCAGAAAGACGTCGCTCAGTTTTTGGCAGATAGATTAGTTTTGGCACTTCAAGCACATCAGAAACTAAGTTCAATTATAGACAAATATAGAAATACGTGAAGACCAGAACAACTCATTATAACCTATATTCCAAATCATCGATACAGAAAACGATTTACCAAATGATATAATCAAGCCGAAGTCCTTGCAAACAAAATTCACGAAAGATTACGAATTCCTCTACTAGAAGTACTTCAAAAACCACATAAAACACAAAGTCAGGCAAAATTAAAAAGACAAGAAAGGCTGATTAATCTTCAAGGTAAGTTTAAAAAAAACGCTAAAGTCATATTGGAGGGAAACGAGACAATCCTTATTGTAGATGATGTAACTACTACATGAGCAACCATCGAAGAAGCAGCTCGTACGATCAAAGAAATCTATCCAAACACAAAAATTCGAGGAATTGTTCTCGCTAGACACATATAAAACAATAAATTTCACAAAAGACAAGGAGAATAAATCCTTGTTTTTTGATAAGTTAGCTTTTTTGGAACGATGTGAATATACTTAGATATAGTTTTATTCCCATGTATTCACATGACAGATTCCACTACGCCACAAACATTTAAACCAATGTTTACGCTAAATATAGAACCAAGCACAGAAGTCTCTACTGCACCAGTAGTGCCAGAGATTGGTGAAAAACCAAATGACGATCGACTAAAAAAAGAAGATCAACTTGTAGAAAGTCAAATTAAAAGTGATATTGTGGATCCAATACTTACAGATGTTTGAGTAGAACCCAAAACAATACTACGAGGACAAACAGCTGAAACTCCAGTAGTTGAAACTACTCCAAAAGTTATTCCTGAAATGAAAATCGAGGAAATCTCAGCAGAACCTAAAACAATACTACGAGGACAAACAGCTGACACACCAAAAATTGAAACGACTCCAGAAGTTATTCCTGAAGTGAAAATTGAAGAAACTCCAAAAATTGAAACGACTCCAGAAATTATTCCTGAAGTGAAAATTGAGGAAGCTCCCAAAGTTGAAATGACTCCAGAAGTTATTCCTGAAGTGAAAATTGAGGAAGCTCCCAAAGTTGAGACACAGACAACAAATTTTCAGAAAGATCTTCAAATTATTCAAAATATTCAACAAGTACCAGTATCTACACAACCAGTGCAGACAGTAGCCGTGCCTATTGAAAAACCAGTGATAGCAACAGCAAATTCATTTAATTTGGATAGCATTAGTGCGGAAATTCCAAAACCACAAACACCTCCAATGGGAGGAATAACTCCTCCGCAAATTGGACCCATTCCTACAGCTCCAAATATTCCAGCAAACCCATATGATCACTTACAAAATTACATTCCACAAATTGCTGCTGGATCAACCAACACATCAAAGAAAACTACTGAAATTGGAGTAGGAGTACTCGTTTGATTTGTGGTCTTAGCATGGTTTGTGATGAAAACAATGTATCCAATTCAATATAATGATATTGTTGGAGGGATTTTTGGAACAAGCGAAGATAGTGTAGCGGCTACTATAGAGACACCACTATCCGGTGATGTTTTGAGTGGAGATATTTTAAGTTGAGATATGCTAAGTTGAGATATTTTGAGTGGAGAAATCAATTCTGGGAATGTTTTATTTGGAAGTGGAGATACACTTTTAGATTCTGGAGTTCTGGATGGGAATACAGGAAATATGGTAAGTAGTGACACAAATACAGGAGATACACATAATGTTGCAGATACCACTACTAGTCTCATACCAGATACAATACCCACACCAACAATTTCCGCAGATGAGTTTAAAACACAACTCGAATCATATAGTAAACAAGGTAAATTAGCTGTACTAAAAGCTAAGAAATCAAATGATAAAGAATTAATAAAAAATAGTTTAGCACTCTACAAAAAAGCAGATGCATCTTTGCAAGATATTGCAAATGGAAAAGAAATCACTACTGATGATATGAATACTATTCTGTCTGAACTTTCTTGATATTTAGCTAAACCTACTTCAACTGATGCCAGCGTCCCAGTGACACAAACGCCAATCGATCAACCAATCGACACAAGCTCAACCGGATTCAACCCCGATGCATTTTTCTGAACATCAGGAACTAGCCAAAACTAAGAAAAAACGACCTACCAAAAGCGAATTACAACATATTTCTTACAAACTCAGTGCTCTCTTAGAAAAATATATGTTCTATTTAGAATATGAAAGAAACGTCAGCCCCAAAACCAGAGAAAATTATAGTCTTTGGATTGGCAGGCTGATTCTTTTTTTGTGAGATATCGATATAAGAAAATTAACTCGTATGGACGTTTTGGAGTTTAGAATGCTCTTAAATAAACAATGACTTGGAGTAAAAACAATCAACTATCATGTCATAGCTATCCGTGCATTTCTCAAATTCCTTCTCAAAAATGACATTGATTGCCTCAGTCCAGAAAAACTAGAACTTGCCAAAACTATGCCGAGAGAACTCAATTATCTCACAGATGCTGAGATTAGCAAAATTCTTGAGAGTCCCAAAATAATCAGCCCCAAAAATCCCTTAAAATGTGCAAGAGACGAAGCAATACTCCACACACTTTATGGAACTGGTCTCAGAGTTACCGAACTTATCGGACTCAAAAGAACAGATATAAAAATTGATTCTACCCAATTCGCCATTATCGGAAAATGATCTAAATTGAGATCGGTCTTTACCACCAAACAAGCCAGAGCAAAAATAGAATCATATCTTCGTATGAGGACAGACGACGATCCATATGTCTTCATCAGTATGTCCAACAATAGTATAGGAAATCATCTCACCAGAAACACCATCGAAGACATCGTCAAAATATGTGCCAAATATGCCAATATTGACAAGAAAATCACTCCACATACCCTCAGACACAGCTTCGCAACGTCTCTCATAAAGAAATGAGCCGATATCAGAGCTGTACAGACCTTATTGTGACACGCATCGATCACTACGACTCAAATTTACACCCACGTCGATGATCAGCACCTCAAAAAAGTTCACGATTTATTGGATGAATAACACTATGCAAAATCTCACCGACAAAATACTCAGCTGTTCAAAATGCGAGTGACTCAACTGTCTCGCAAACAAAACCCTTTCTTCACCAGGATACGGAAATCCAAAATCGAAGGTGATTTTTTATGGTTCCAGTGTTGGCGGATCATGAATGACTAGAGTAATACCCTTTGCAAGTGGTTCCGGGAAAATTATAGATAAAATTCTCAAACAAGCTGAGGTAAAAAAAGATGATATCTATATTTCAAATATCGTGAAATGCAGACTCCCTAATCTCAGATCACCCAAAGAATCTGAGCTCAAAAATTGTGAAGATTTTGCTCGAGAAGAAATTAAAATTATAAAGCCAGATATCATAGTACCTATGTGATCTATAGCTACCAAATTATTGCTCGGAAAATCAGTAACATTGAGTAAAGTGGTGTATCAAGAATTTGAAGTACAAGGGGTCAAAGTAATTCCTATGTATCACCCAGCATACATTATGAGAGGAATTGGAGACAAAGAGAAATATTTCAACAAAATGATAGAATTATGTAAATACGCAAACGGATAAATTTATATCTGAAATATATGA
>JBAXSM010000011.1:0-27613 GCA_037130715.1 Candidatus Absconditabacteria bacterium | reverse complement strand
GCTGTCTTCCTCTATAGAGCTGGAGATACTTACACATTTATGGAAAATGATACGGGTGATATGCACGACCTCAATAAAGATATGGTTGATGATATTGTAGGATATCTCAAAGAAAATATGGATCTCTTCTTGATGGTATATCAAGGGAATGTCCTCAATGTAATCCTACCTCCAACGGTGTCATATATCATTACTTCTACTCTTCCAGGAGTAAAAGGAGATAGAGCACAAGCAGGTAAAAAGCCGGCTACATTGGAAACAGGACTTGAAGTTCAAGTACCTCTCCACAAGGCAGAAGGTGATACGGTTACGGTAAATACTGAAACAGGTGATGTTAACTAAAAATACTTAGATATTCAGAAAAAGCTACTCAACCGAGTAGCTTTTTTGATGTTGTTTTTGTTATGTACTACTAATGGGATTTTCTAAGATGGATACTTTATTTTCTGCTTTAAGCCAAGCAAATCAATATTCTTTCCCATTTTGTTTAATAGGAGCTGAAGCACATTCTCCATTAGCATCAAATTTAATTCCAGAGATTTTTTTATCTCCTAATTGAATATCTAGCGTGATGTTTCCACTAGCATCAGCTTTCACAGATTTAGCATCCAGAACTGGTTGAAGGTCACCAACTTTAGCCCATTTAACATCCTTAACTTTATCTAATGCAGGATTTTCTTTCTCAGCTTTATTAGAAGCAACATTTGTCTTTGCTTCACCACCAAATCTACCAATTCACTCTTTTCAAATAATACCATCAACCGCAGCTATATTTTCTGATTTAATAGTTTCTTTGATTAGAGTAATAAGTTCTCAACTAGTATTTTTGAGATCGGTCTTTTTTTCTCCAATTTTCTTATCTAAATCAGCTACTTTTTTGATATCAGATTGTAAAGAATCTTGTTGTTGATCATTCATTTGCTTAGCATTATCTCGTTTTGTCATATTATCTCATCATTTTGCAAGATTTTCATCTATAACTTTCTTGTTGTCATTCAATCTAGCTTGTTCTGTAGGGAAATCTCTGTTGCTATTTGCACGTTTTTGTTCGAGTAGTTTAAGTTCTTTTTCTCCTCTTCCAATTTCTTTGGTAAGAGAATTGATCTTAGAATTACTTTTTAATTCTGGAAATGTTCAAAGTCCAGCCTGAATATTTTCCATTGGTATTGGTTGTGGTTTTGTATTTAGAACATCTGCTACTTTTTTTTCAGGAACAATTGGTGTAGTAAGTGTTTCATGAACGACTGTAGTTCCTTTTGTTCATGCTTCAAGTTTACTTGGATTGGCTATTTTAATCTCTTCATTAGCTTTATCAAAACCTTTAGTAATACCATCATTATCTCTTTCTAGTTGTGTATATGCCACCTCTTTTCCATCTGTTCATTTTTTACCAATATTGTTTAATGCATCAAAAAGGTAGAGTACAGCAATTTTTCATCAATTCCTTGATGCATTATTTGGATCTGGATTTAATTCGTTTTTAAGTTGAGCTAGTTGTTCTGGTGTTTTATCTTTTGACCAACTTTCTATTTCTCTCTGGCAAGAAACTTTAATTTGATCTTTTGTATCCTGATTCATTCCATTGAATTTATTCTTCACAGATTCCATCAATATTTTTCTGTTTGCAAGATTTTCTTTCCCTTTAAATTTAGCTTCAAATTTTTCAGGAAGTTGAAGTCATGCTTCTTGTTTGTTGGTATCTAACATTTTTTCCATTTTTGGTGTTTCTCCTGCCATACTACTATAGTTTAAAAATTAAATACTTGCAATTTCTGCCTCTAAGACAGCCATATCTTGGTTATCCAAAACTCTTGATTGTGCTTCAGCTTCTTTGATTTGACTAAAGATAGTCTGAGCTTCTATAAGCTTGTTTCTTGTAATTTCATCCGTAGCTTGGTTGATTGAGGCTTGTAGCATTACCACAAGGACATCCAAAATACTATTGCTTAGCATTCCCTCTTTGGCCAAAATAAGGAGTCCATGTGCAGGAATCCAATCGTCTTTAATTGTGTCTAAGACTTGAATGATATATTGTTTTTTATCCATGTGGATAGTAGTATATAAAACAATAAAAGTATACCCCAAACGTCCAAATTTCTCCAGATTTTGCTGTTTTTCTGTAGAGATAGATTTGACTCTTTGAATTTAAATGATATAAGCTTTCATATAGAAAATAAACTCCCTTGAAAAAATGCTTTAGATGCATAAAATATCCGTTGATATATTTCCATTTTCACTCTTTGCTCGCTAGATAGTATGGACACAAATATTGCCCTATGGATCAACCATTTTTGATTACACACTTGGATAGATAGTCTTTCTTATCAAATTAGTTGGTGGCCATTTTTGGTGGTCTCTTTATGAATGGTAATATTTTTTTCTTATTTCAAAAAATCAAATCAGAAGCACCAATATGTCATCGCTTTGCTTATTGGGCTCATTCTTTTTTATGTAATCAATGAGCTATTTTTTAAACATATTATCACCCAATACACAGGGATCAGAATTAGGCCATATCTAGCTCATCCATGAGAAATATATGCTATTGGTCAAGCACTTATTGATAGTTCATTTCCATCAAGTCATGTAGCAAGCAGTCTGGTTATATTGTCACTTTGAGTTCGAAGATCACCGAAGCTATGGCGATCAGCATTGATTATTGCAATTCTCGTGGGTCTTTCGAGAATTCATAATGGTATGCACTATCCTTCGGATGTCCTTGCTGGAGTAGCTTTTGGAATATTCTATGCTATCACCGCAATCCGAGCCAGCAAACAAATCCTCAAAAAACGACCATCATTACAATAATTTTTACATTATTATTCTTATATATATGAAATTAAATTTGCCGTTTATTGGTGTTCTCAAAATGACTGATTATACTCGAATACTTCTTCTGGTATTTTCTATTCTTGTAATTCAAGAGTTAGTTATTTTAATTCTCAAGAGAAAATGGAGAAAACAATATCTGTCTCCAGAAGTCAATCCGACCAAAAGTAAAAATAATGAAAACTACCTCATATATTACAAAAAATATCAGGTTATAAGTACTATTCGTGCTTTGGTTTTGATATTTGCTACAGGATTTATATTAGCAGAAAGTAATCAAAATTTTTGGTCATTTTTTGCAATTGGAATCTGAGCAATTATTATTACATTTCAGCCGATGATTCAGTCTATTATTGTTTATTTTACTGTGCTTTTGCAGTATACGGCAGGTGATACTATTCGTATTGGAGATAAACAGTGAGAAATTATTTCTATCAAACCATTGATGCTTGGTATTTCTGGGATGACAGACAACGGCGAACATGATGGTAATTTTTATTTAATTCCAAATAAAGTAATTTTTGAAAGCTGAATTCAAAAAATATCTCTCAGAGCCAAAAATATTCAAAAGGTTATGATGACATTTGTTTATACGCAGAAAATATTCTGAATTTCATTTGACGATACATTGTTTCAATTAGAAACGTTTTTAACCGAACTTTTACCTCAGAGATCTATGGCTGAAGTTGGGTATTTTAAATCCTATAGTGGACACAGATATAAACTAAATTTTGATTTATCATCAGAGAAGGAATGAGGTGTTTTTGTAACCATTACCTTCCTTGAAAAATTAGGAAAAATGAGAGAAGTAAAAAGACAAATTGTCTCTTTCATTGAGTCTATAAAAAAGTAAAATTATAACATAAAGACTGCGTCTTACATATATCAAGCTATTTTTTTTAATTTTAAATTCTATCACAATGGAAGCAAAAAACACATCAGAAGCAAAAGAACTTTGTAAAGAATGGAAATCGCTTACTGGTAAAACATTTTCTCATGTAAACGAAAAACTATGACTCAAAGGATGGCTTATTGTTTGATTCGGAATTGTAATTGTTGCTCTTCTAGCTCATATGTGACATCAAAGAGGAGATCGCTTTGAAAGAAATTTCGGGGATAGACAAAGTATGATGCAAGAGAGAGGTGGAATGATGTGAATCTTTAGAGATGAGGCAGAACGAGGAGAGTGAAAATGATTTGGTCCTATGCAATGAATTCAAGGGTGTAATCAACAAGCTACTGTGGAAATAGACCCAGCAAATCCAGATGTACAAATGATCAAGATGCAATGAAACTGTCCATTTGCAGACCAAAAAGATTGACAGGGTCGTGGTGGTAAATATCAAGACTGAACAGGAGAACAAGGTTTCTTTGATCGTATGGAAACGAGAATGAAAGCATTCTTTGGTGATGATAAAAAATGAGCTACTGCTACAGGAGCTATTGCTACAGGAGATACTAAATAAATTATTTCATAATATACTCTATGCACACAATATTTGTTGTTTTTGGATCCACATGAGATTTAGCCAAGAGGAAGCTTTATCCAGCTTTGTATAATATCTACGCACATCAAAAAGATGCTGAATTAGATATTATTTGAGTAGGGAGAAGGTCTTTTGATCTTGCAGAATTTAGAAATTACGTGCAAACAGAGACAACTGAATTTATAGATCAGGGAAGCAATTTCCCTGATTTTTTGAAAAAAATAAGGTATTCACAAGTAGAATTAGATAAGCCATCTGATTATTTTTCTCTTCAAAAAGATATTCAGAATATACAGAAACCAGATTCTCAAGTTATTTTCTACTTAGCAATTTCACCAGCTCATTTTTATAATTTTGTAGATAATTACAAAAGCATACAATTACCGTGAGTTGTTAAAGTGATATTTGAGAAGCCATTTTGAACAGATTTAAAAACTGCCAGAGAATTAAATACCAAGATCACTGAAGTTTTTACTGAGCAGCAAATCTACAGAATTGATCATTATGTAGGGAAGGAAGCAATTCAAAATATCTTCGCATTTAGATTTGCCAATACTATTTTTGAGCCAATATGGAACAATAAATTCATAGATAATATTCAGATTACTGCCATGGAAAATATTTGAGTGTGAAGTAGAGGAGAATATTATGACCAATTTGGTGCATCCAGAGATATGGTTCAGAACCACCTTCTTCATGTATTATCATTGGTCCTTATGAATGCCCCATCTAGGATAGATGCCGATTCCATTACCCAAGAAAAATTAAATATTTTCAAAACCATAACCCTGGGGAATAACCTACCTAACAATGTAATATTTGGTCAATATGAGGGATATAGAGATGAGGTCAATATCGATAAAGAAAGCAGAACGGAAACATTTGTAGCCATGAAATTGGAAGTCAATAATTGGAATTTTAAAGGAGTGCCCATCTATCTCAGAACAGGAAAGTTTCTCTCCAAAAAAAGCACAAAAATAGTTGTAGAATTTAAGGAGATTCCCAATATCTTATTCAAAAATATGTGAACAGTAGAGAAAAATAGAATTATTTTTGAAGTACAACCAAATGAATCCATAGATATTCATTTCAATATCAAACAGAATGGAAATTCGAAAGAAGTAGAAAGTGTCACGTCTCAATTTATCAAAGAAGTAGAATCCAAAGAAGCCTATGAGAAGCTCTTAGAAGACGCTATAATCTGAGATAAAACACTTTTCACTAGCTGGGATATCTTAGAAGAAAGTTGGAAAATTGTAGATGATTTAGTTCATTGCAAAGACCATTGTCCGATTATGCACACATATCCAAGATGATCAAACTGACCAGAAGCCAGTTATGTATTGTTGGAGAAAGACGCAAGAAAACGATATGATATGTAATAAAGAATACCAAAAAACAGCGTCTTTAGAGATCGCTGTTTTTTTTTATAATTTATCATTTTTAAGCTTGTGTAGGTGGCGTAGGGATACCAGCATTTTCATCTTTCTCTTGGCGCATTTTTGCTCTGACAGCAAAGATTAATACGAGAACGATAAAGATTCCAACAAAAGATCCCAAAACAATAAATATAATTTTGATAATACTTGTATTAGACTTAGGGGTAACAAGTGGTGTTGTTCATTGTTGAACAGCTAGATCGTCAGGTACTGCCTTGAGTGTAGAAGTACTACAGAAACTACTTGGAATACTATATATTTCCATAATAGAACAAATGTCTGGCATAATAATTGAATCCATATCATTTTTATCTATTTGATTGTCGGCAATAGCTTTATCTGGAGCAGCAACGTGAGAAGTAATTAAATTGACGATTTGTTGAAGAATTGTTTTTCTTTTCTCTTGTTGGCTTGTTTGCGTTGTAGAATCTCAATTTACGCTATCAAATTGCGTAAAGAGGTCATTTGTCTGTGTCAGTAAATCTCCAGGCAAAATAGCCAAAATATCTGCTTTGAGAACCTCATAACTACTACCTCCAGCAGCAGCTGTAGTTTCTTTGGTAGAGAGAGAAAGAAAAATACTTTGCAAAAGAGTTTTTTGCTTATCATCCCAAGTCATAGTATTTTTATCTAAGTAGTCTTTGAGAGATACGACGCTAGCCATTCTAGCACTATCATCACCTATATTATTTTTAAGATCCTTGAGCATATCACGAACATGAATTTCAGTTCCTGTGAGCTGAGTTCATGTAGTGACAATACTTTGGATTAGCTCATTAATTTTTCCATACACCTCTTTGTATTGTGGATCTAGAGACATCTCGTAGTCCAAGAAAGAAATGGTAAAGTCTTTGGTCTTTGCTTCGTTATTTACTGTATAATATATTCTACCTACAGTTGTTTCGTATTTTGGGGTATATTGTTTGAGATAGAGTGTATTACAAGCAAAATCTTTATCATTATCTACAACACCATCGCCATCACTATCTTCACTAATATCAGCATCACCAAAACAAGATTCAGGAGCATTGGTTTTCATATAAAACAAGACAGTATTATCTAAGTTATTTCAAACCATAATATCAACTTTATCTTCACTTACTGTAGCTTCTGGGATAGAGAGCAAACTGAAAGCAGACTGTCCTTTTCCATCTTCAATGGTGATGGGAAGAATTTTTTTAGCTTCATTGGCATAGGCATCTCCAATAGTCAATGATGCGAAATATTTGTCTGGTCATTCATATGTTGTAGAGAAAGCAGAGATTCCAGTTCCGGTAATACTGTTTTCTGGAGTACATGTTTTTTTATCTAAACAAAGTGTTCTACTAATGATAGGCCCAAGACTTACATCTCTAAAAATAGCAAAATTTCCTAAACTAGTATATAAGAGTCTTGGCTTTAGACCATCTTTTACAATAATATTTTCTCCATAAGACACACCGAGATTACCTCTATAGAGGACTTGTACTTTAGGTTTAAATCAGACATTAGGACTAACGGTAGGACTTGCTTTAGGGTAGGTATAGGTAACGCGATCTTTTTTTGTAATAAGATCCCATTTGTCATCTCCATCAAAATCATAATAAATAGTTCTTTCTTTGACGAAATCTTCTCTATCAGAAAGAACTTTAGAAACAACATTAAAGGTAACTTCATCACCAACTTCTACAGCTGATTGATTAACTTTGACGGTTACTAGTGGAATATCTGGATTTCCTGTTGCATCAGGAGGAAAGATAACAATTGGTCCATTTCCAATAATTTCTTGACTACTTTGTTTACCATTATCGTTATCATACATTGTTACACCAAATCCATATTCTCCTGCAATTCTTGGAAGAGAAAAGAAGACATAAGGAATATTTCCTGGGGTAATTTTAGTTTCTAAAAATCTTGTTGGATCATCCTTTGGAAAGTAATACCATTTATAGTACGATATAAATCCATCGGCATCTATAGGGTTAGTTGCTGTGATCTTTACAATCAATGGATCAAAATTAAGACTAAACATATCTTTTTTCTGGTTTTCATTGAATCCAACCCCAACTTCGTTTCCATATTGAGGAAACAACATAGAAAGGTTATCAAGCTTAGGAAGCGAATTTACGACTCTAAACCAGATTCTTGTTGTATTATTTTTGTTAATTGCAGTATCTTCGGCTGTCAAATCTATATAATGACATCCTATTTCATCAAATTTGTAGCTAAAAGTAGCTTGTTTATAAATTTCTTTGTTCTGTGGTTGAAAGTAGAATTGAAGATCAGAACTACCTCATTTTGTATTTACAGATAATTTAGGATTGATAGAAACATTACTAAATCTATCTACTTGATAAGCAGGGACATCTACACTATTTGCACCATCTTTGTCGCTTTGTGTACAGGTTTCATTTTGGGTAAGTGTTTTAGATGTTTTGTCAGTAATTTCATATCCAGCAATAGGATATGACTTTTCTCCTATAAAAATATTTTTGGTAATTTCATTAGTCATATTATTTCCATCATTGACGGACAATTTAGCTTTGTATACATTTGTGGTTTTGTAGATATGATCTACGGTATCAACTTGGATACTTCTGGTATCCCCATCTCAAAAATTCCAATCATAACTAGCTATTGCAACATTGGATCTGACATTAAAATTGACAGTACTTCCCCAAGTAGTTGCGGTTGGTGTGGCTGTGATTTCTGGTCTTAAGATTGATTTTACTTCGATATCTTTGCTTAATTCAGATATCTTTCCATAATCATCTTTGACCGTTAATTTACATGCAAATTTCCCAATAGCGTTAAATTCAGCGGTAATTTTACCATTATTTGCATCTCAAGAAGTAACTTTTACTTTTGCTTCTTCTGGGAAACTCCATTCATATGAAAGAGAGTCCACATTATTTGCTTTGTCGACATCAGTACTAACCGTTGCATCCAAATTGAATCTACTTGGATATTTCCATTGATCAGCAGGAGTGATGGTAAATTGTGGTATAGGTTCTGTAGATTCTACGTAAATTTGAATATTATCGGTATTGCTTTGTCATAATTCATCCTCAACAGTCAATTTGACTACATAAAAACCAGGATTTTTAAATTGTTGTTTAATGGATTTTCCTTGATAGGTATCCATTTTATTTCCATTTTGGTCATAAATCTCCCAAGTATACACTTTCAAAGATGATAATACAGAATATGAGGGACTTCCATCAAATCAAAATGTCATGGAAGTATTTCATTTTTCTGGACTTGATTTGATAATAGCAACAGGATCAGAAACGACCATAGTATAGTCATCAACTGTTTTATTATTTTCATTATCCAATACTTCGAGATGTACTTTGTATTCTCCTTTTTCTGGGAGAGAAACTCTCAAAAGATCTGGTTTTCCATCTCAGTCTTTGATAAATGAGAATCATTCTTTGGACGTAATATTTCGACGATAGGTCATGAGTTGTCTACCACCCATTGCAATAGTTGCAGAGGCATCAAATACGACTCATTTTTGGGCTTCTAAAGTACCAACCTTGGTTTTACGATCTTTAATCATTTTTTGACCATTTGCATAGAGAGAAATCAGGGCTGCTTTTGGTGTAACATCTACAGATATGGTTTGATCTCCATCGAGGATTCCTTTGGCTGTATTTGAACTTTTTACCGTAAGATGAACAAGATAATTTCCTTCTTTATCAAACGTATAGTGAATTACAGGACCATTTCCGATCATCTGATCTTGCCCGTTTGTATCTCTATAATATCGATAGAAGTTAGCAGAAGGAATAGTTTCGTTTGATGGATCTATACTTGTCCTTGCATCAAAGGTAACGGTCAATGGGGCAGGTCCAGATGCAGGAGAAACTTTGGCACTTGGTACAATCATATATTTCCCATTTATTTGCTTGAGAATATCAGTAAGTGGCTTATAACAATTACTCATAAATGATGCGAAATATCCTTTGTATTTAGTATCTGAACTTGAAAGAACGCCGAGTTGTGTAGTCAAGAGATTACATTGTTCGTATACTACTTTGTAGCTATAATCTTGAGGAAATCTTGGGAAAAGTGTCTTAAATGAAGTAGAGAGTTCTTGAAATTTAGTCGCAGGGATTCCTGTCCCAATCTTATCATTCGCATCTATTTCTACAAAAATACCCAAAATTTTATCTCGAGATCCTTTGATATCATAGTTGGCAATATATTTATTGGAGATAGCTGCTTCCACATTATCTTTCAAAAGGACAAGTCCAAATAGGCTCAAAATCAATGAGCAAGAGAAAGCAATTTTTCCTAAGTGAAGAACATGACGCTTCATAGAATTTCTTCTAAAGAATAAAGACTATCTAGAGTATACCGTTTTTTTTTCTTTTTTCAAAGAGCAGAGAAAATAATCTAACTTTCTATTTGACTTTTGGATAGAAATGTTTATATAATGGGCCAAATTTTAATGTATAATCTACTTTTGTATGGTAAAAAAAATTGGAGAAACGTTTTTTTCTCATCATGATGTGCCGTGTATTATTCCTTGTGTTTTAAATAAACAAAATATAAGTGTTGTATGAGCTAAAGCTATTTTTGAAAATTTAAGTACTGAACTGCCATCTCATCTATATAACGAAGAAGTGATCAGAGAATCGTTAACGCAAACAATCAAAACTTGGGCAGAACGTAAACAGATTGCATATGAAAAAATTTGTATTGATACGAGAAACAAAAGAAGTAGCAAGAAAGAAGCAATATAATAGAAATCTATATCTTTTTTTGGGAGCTTCGGCTCCTTTTTTGAAAGTATAAATCTATTGAAAAACATACCCCATTCGCTAAACTATCCCCGAAAACATAGCAGATTTTTTATTTATGTTAAGAACTCTTATGGATCTGTCCGTATACAAGCAACAAATGCAAAAATCAATTGAATATCTCGAAAAAGAACTTAAATCTTTGCAGGTTGGAAGAGCTTCTGCTGGATTAGTAGAAAATATCGAAGTCAATCTTAGTTATGGAGGATCTCTCAAGATTCCTCAAATTGGTCATGTGACTGTTTTGGATGGACAAACGCTCAAAATTGAACCACGAGACAAAAAAGAACTCAAAAATATTGAAAAAGCAATCTATGATTCTAATGCTGGAGTTACTCCACAAAACGAAGGGTCATATATTCTTATCAAAATTCCAGCTTTGACACAAGATAGAAGAGTTGAAATTACAAAACAAATCAAAGCAATGGGAGAAGAAATCAAGGCTAGAATTAGACTTGCAAGGCAAGATGCGATGAAAGCTACCAAGACGCTTTTTGACAACAAAGAAATTGGTGAAGACCAACACAAATGAAATGAGAAAGACGTAGATGTTTTGGTTAAATCTATGAATGACACTATCGATACTCTTGTAAAAGGAAAATCAGAAGAAATTATGAAGATCTAGTTTTTTATTCGTTAGAATTGTACAATGCTTTCACTCTTATTTACAGAAATATTATATCGTCCTATATTCAATGTTCTCGTTGTTTTTCTTGGAACATTTGGAGCTAATTTGTGACTCGCTATTGTCTTGTTGACCGTACTTGTGAGACTCCTTATGATCAAGCAAACCTCTATGGGAAATGATATGCAAAAAGGAATGAGTGATCTTCAACCAAAACTAAACGCACTTCAAGAAAAATACAAAGATGATCCCAAAAAACTCTCTGAAGAGACCATGAAAGTATTCAAGAGTGATGGTAAAGGACCTCTCAAAGGATGTTTGATGATGTTGATTCAAATCCCTGTATTTATTAGTTTGTTTACCGTAATTAGAAAAATTTCTAGTAATCAAATTCCAGCAGAATGGCTATATAGTTTCTTCCCATTTGGAGCGAAATTCTTGGATCCAGCAAATATCAATCATATGTTTTTGGGAATGAATTTGCTTATGACAAAAAATCTTGTTTTAGCAATTATTGCAGGATGATTTACCTTCCTCCAAATGCAACTTACTACTTTAGCTAAACCAGCCACACCTACCGTTCCAGGTGGTGCAGCGATGCCAGATATGTCCAAAATGATGGGAATGATGAATTATTTTATGACATTTATGATTGGATCATTTGTATATGGAACACAAGCTGGAGTTGGATTATACATCACGGTAACAAGTGTATTTAGCGTTGTACAATATTCAATTCAGTATAGAGCGCTCATCAAAGCTAAATTTTATGAATGGAGAACTCAAGGTCAAAATGTCGTAATTGATCACAAGAAACATAAATAGATATACACATATAAATTATACAAAGATACCGGTTATACATCGGTATTTTTTTATATTAAATAAGTATTGACTTTTATAATAAAATATATATAAAATAGAAACAAAACACAAATAAAAAATATATTCTTATGAAAAAAGTAGTATTAGTAGTAGTGGTGGCAATAGTGTTTGCTGCTTGTGGAAATCATCATCGGGCCAAAACCGTTGAACCGCTAATGGATTCAATCCAGTCAACTAAAGCTGATTCGGTCGTTAAAAAACCTGTTGAAGAAACTATGGAACGAAAGTTCTACTCAGAGTTCTTTAACAAACAAGGCTTAGTCCTTGGTAAGTGGAGAGATTCCACTGAGATCGCTCAACGGGGAGAAGGCGGGGATGAATACACACTTCCGATAAAAGTTCAAAATGGTTCTACGGAAAGCTTTGTATTCAGAATCACAACTACCAATGAATATTGGGAAGAAAACGGGTGGGAAGACCAATCGTTTGGTATTTATTACAAACTCATCGGTACTCCAATTGAAGGCAAAACCTTGGCAGAGGATGCTAAAAATCGTGAACGCTACGAATGGAACTACTTAACTCCACAATTAGGAGATTCGATTAAAGTATTCCTGTCGGATATTCAATATCCGAAAAAAAAGTACATTCACAAAAAGTAAAGAATTGTTCTTTTTACAAAAAAGCCACTAGGTCTTCCTGGTGGCTTTTTGCTATTGTATAGAAATAGTCTATTTAATTTCTTCGTCTTCATCCTCATCGTCATCTTCATCATTTTCAATTTCAGCGAGATAGTATTCTTCGAATTCTTTGAGAATCTTAGCGAAGTAGGCATCGTAGTCAGGTATTGCTTTGAGACAAAGAGCATGAAATGCTTCTCCGTCATCATCATCGAGCAGTTTGTCGGCTTCTTTTTGTTGAGCAGGAGTCATTTTGCTCATAAGTTTAGTAAGAATATAATCCCAAACAACAGGCTCTAATTCTTTATTGAGTTGTTCAAATTCTTCTGGTTCAAATCATGCTTTCATAAATAGGTCACTTGTAAATTCTTCCATAAAATCTTCCATGGGCGATACGCGTTAACAGTAAAAAAATAAGTATACGTATTTGTGCTAAATAAACCAGACGAAAAAGAAAAACGCTGATTTTATTCAGGTTTCTCTCTTTTGTATATCAAAATATATGCCTATTTCTTAAAATTGCTCAAATATTCATCCTCAAATTCTTCGAGGATACTTGCAAAGTATTCTTCATAATTTGGAATATTTTGTTTACAAAGATGTCGAAATCCTTCGCTATCAGATTTTGCAAGCATAGCTTCTGCTTCGTCTCTTTGTGCAGGAGAAAGCTTGATGGCAAGTTTGGTCACAATACGTCTAAGCAAAACAGGTTCTATGTCTTGGATCATTTCTTTGTGGTGTTCTGGATGAAATCCAGCTTCGATAAGAAGATCGGTGATAAATTCTTGAAGAGTATTCATGATAAAAAAGATAAGAATAAAATTATACGGTATACCAGCTAGCTACTCCAGTTCATGCTTGAGCAGGATGGTTTTTATCTGCGATTATTAAGTTACTTGGTTCTGGAATCGCTCCAAGATTTGGTGCTTCAATAGGTTTTCCAACTTCATCTTTTTCTGGTTTCATTCTTTGCATAAATGTATTTGCATACACTGGCATTCCTACACCATCAAAGAAGTAATGTCTATTTACCATTTCCGTTGCACCAGGAACTACTTTACTTATTCCTCCTGTAGTAGTGGTTTTAGTAAGTTCTTGTGTCAATTGAGAACCAACACCGCTATCATCATGGATAAACATATGTCCGAAGTATCCCATCTTTACTCTATCTGCAGCTGCAAATGAATTGATTGGTTTTCCATTCATCCATTCTTGAAGATTACTCAATACTTTAGGTCATTCTCCTGGTTGTAAGATATGAATTTTTGGACTAGAGAGGAATTTCTCTGCATATTCTGCTGGTGCACTATGTGCAGTCATGGTATTCAATTTAGCTTGGAGAAGTTGTGTTTTCAATTCATTTCCACCTTCATTGAGATTCCAAACAGTGTCTTTCATAAATCCATTCATCCAGCTATTGAGTTGGGTATCATTCCATCCCATTTCTCATTTCACGATAGTTCGCCATGCTTGTTGGTTATATCCAGCTGCGCTTGGAGATTGTGATTGAGCTGTTTCGAGAGCTTTTTGGATATGGGCAATATTTTCTTGACTCGCTCCGCTGTGAGCAAGAGATGCTTTGACTTGATCATGAAGAACCAAATGTTTTTCTCCACCAACAAGGATAGTCTTAGTACCTACAACTGGATGATGTCCAAATATTCCACTTCCAAGAACGGCTTGAAGTCCAACACTAGCACCTGCATAAAGAATTGCAGAACCGATACCATATTTCAACTCAAGATTTCTTCTTTGATGTCTAAAGTTATCAAATGAGGCATCATAATCATTTCTTAAATCACCAGAAAGTGTGGTATATGTTTGATTAGCTCTAAGCGAATCTACAGTTACCCCGAGTTTAGCTGCACCTTCGTTCATAGCAGTAAACAGATTTCTAAAGTCTGATTCTACTTGTGCTCTATCTTGTGAAGCTACAAAGTTATGTCCATTTTGTTTGTAATAATCAACTCTAGCAAGCGCATTTCCTAGATACATTTGAAGTGCATTTCTCTGATTTGCGTCTGTGAGATTCCCAGGAATCTGTATAAAACGATTGATATAATCCGTAAGTTGTGTCGTATCGGCTACATTTCTTTGTGTAGAATTTTGATAGAGTTCAAATTGTCTTCTAGCTCTATATCTTCTGGCACTATACCATGGTGCATTTTGCATTACTTGTCTGATATTTGCCATAGATTGTTGTTCGATATTGAGACCATGAGTCAGACGTTTTTCTTGCCCTTTTTGTTCTTTGGTATAATGACTTGCTTTCTTCGCAGCAGTAATAATTCCCATTTTAGCAGACAACAAACTAGTTGCTGTTACCGCTCCTGCAACACCACCAATAAATCCACCTGCAGCTAAAATTGCAGATCAAGCTAGAACACCTCATCCAATAGTGAGGTATGGATGTCTATCCATCCAAGCTCCCATTCTATGCCAAACGGCATGTTCTTTGTCTTGGTTATTTATTTCATATGCTCCTGTGGTGTTGTCGAGGAGTTGAAGTTGCATATGAAGTGTTCTTACTTCTATTTGAAGCAATGATTTTTGATGATTTATGATATTATTTAATTCAGGAAGATTATTTCTGTGATCTAATAGTCTTTGGATATATGCAGGGAAATTTCTCTTTGTCTCAGCAAAATATGCTGCAGTAAGTGTACGAAGAGCTCCTTCAAATGTTGCTGCATTATAATTGGTCAAAAGATTCCCAATTCAATCTACCATAGTTACTTCAGCTTTTTCTTGTTTAAGTTTTAGCAAAATATTTGATCCTAGATAATCCATGTTATTTGTTCCAATGATTCCCATAACTTGATTATCATTGCGAAGAATTGCGTTAAATCTATTTTCAAATGTTCTATCATCCATAGCTGTTGTCAAAAACTCTTGGCAGAGGAGATTTACATCTGGGTTTTCATGATTTACAATTCTTTGATCAATATTATTTCTCCAGTTTGCATCAGCAAATTCTTGTTCATGTCTATCAGATGCATGTACGACATCATTACGAGTCAAATCAATATTTCCTCTTACAGATGACAAATGACTATTTCTTCTTTGTTGTCTTCTCACGCTTCTCATCATATAGGTAGAAACTCTCTTCCATGGATGCCAAGTGCTCAAATTAGTCAATGACAAGACACCAAGAGCTTCATAATCTGCTCTCGCTTTTTCTTCTGCTCTATAATTTGCTTCTTCCATATGTACTTGTTCTACATTGGAAATAGTGGCAGACCATACTTTATCTGATTTAATTTCTTCTTCTGGATCAGGATTTGGTTTTGGTTCTGGTTCATTAATTTTTTGTTTAACAACATGATGAATATCATTTCATTCAGGAACAGTAATATATTCAAGATCATATCCAAGAGGCTTAAGATTATTTACACAGGTTTTGGCTTCTTCGATAATTTGTTCTTGTGTTTTTTGTGGATGTCAAATATAATTATCTATTTGAATATGAAGTTTATTATTGAGTATGATTTTTTCAGCAAATTCAGTATCCAATTCTTTTAATCTTACAGGGTTATCTTCGCTCTTCAAAAGTTCTTGCAAGTATTCTCCAAATCAAATTTGATCTATGAGTTTGACTCAAGCTAAATCATCTCTAAGCTTTATGTATTTTTTCCCTATTTCCGATATATTTTGTGGTCTAATCTCTTTCAATTGATCAGATACATTATCTCTATTTACCAATTTTTTGAGTTCCAATACTTCGATAGATTCCTTTTCATCTTCTGGATTAACTGGCAAATCTTTATCTTCATCTGGTTTATGATTATTATCAATTCCCCTTACTATTCGTTGTGTTTTTACAAGTAATTTCTTAAATATTTTCTTATCTTTGTTTTGATCTTGAGCATCCTTGAGCTCTTTAGTAAGGCTGTTAGCTGTAGCAATTTTACCAGCATCAATAATTTTTTTTATATTAGACTCGATTTCTGGTGTAATAGACTTAATTTCGTTGATGTTATTTGTTTTGAATTCATTCTCGAGTTCATCGGCTTTTTTATTAATTTTTTTCAATTCATCATCTGTCCATTTAATAATATAGATCACATTATCATTATTTTTAAGAGAAATTCTTTCAATTTTATCTTTATATGAGTCTATTGTATTTAGTCTGGCAAAAGAACCTTTTGATAATAAAGCGGGGGATCAGTAGTGTTCTGTTTCTGCAAATTCAATAGAGCATCAAGCATTCAAAATCATTTCTTCAGCAAGTTGGTTATCTAATTCCTCTAAGTCTTGAAGGTCATCATCAGTTAAATTTGGCCAATTAAGTTTTTTATTAAGTTCTTCATATCTATCAAGATAATCGCTATTTTTTCTTTCTTCTAGGTTTGCAGATTTATATCATGGAGTTCCCTTTAATTCAATCTCAATACCTGGGCGAATCAGAAATTTACCAACGGGATAAATTTGGTTTGTTGATTTGGTCTGTTCTCTATTTTCCCTAATCTTTTGAACAAGAAGATGTCTACTAGAAAGAGTCTCTGTGATTCTTTGCTTTTCTATAGTTTTTTGTTTTTCTGCATCTGGATCACTCATCAAGTCATCAAAAAGATCTTTTTTCGCTTGAGCAAGAAAAGCTTCTTTAGTATTTTTGGGAGCTTGTTTTAGACGTTCATCAAGACTAAGTCCATTGAAATTATGAGTAGCTTGTGGTGAAGATGCCATGACTGAGAAAAAGTGGGTAAAAAGATCTTACTTATATTGTACTTCATTTTTCTCAATAACACAAAAATCCCCCGATTTTCATGGAGGATTTAGTTGACATTATTTATTTTTATTTTGGAATGGTGTTAAATTTGTCCTAATCTAAGATTCATAACCTTCATCAATTTTCACATTAAATATGGATCTTTGTAAATTTCTCTAGTCTCAGCTTCATCGCAGATTGTTCTAGCTGCTGGAGTATGATCTAATGTTCCATATCACTTACCAGCGATTCTTCTAATATCTTTGAAAATAGCTATACCAGGAGCTGTCATAGATCACCAATTTGCAGCTGTACCAACAGCTCACCAGCTCAAACCAGCAGCCAAAGCTGCGGCACCACCAGTAGCGATTCCAGCTGCTCACAATCCACCAGCAATGGCGACATTAGCGGCTGTATTTACGCCTAGATTTTTTTTGAGATTATCTTCTTCTACCGCAGCTTCTTCAGCGCGGAGGTATCCAAGTTGACCATCTTCATCGACAATATACATTCTTCCTGTTTTTGGATCCATTACTCCAAAACTACTACGAGCGATCTTGGTATTTGTTCTTAATTTTTCTACCATATTTTTGTAGATTTCCCCACAAATAGCTCTCTCAACTCCATCAAAAAGTCTGATTCAACCTTTTCTTTTTTTTAAAAGTTTTCCGAGATCTTTACCTTTGAGTTCCACTCCATCTATAGTCAAAAAGAATATATTTCCTTTTCTTTCGATTTGTACAGATTTCCCATTGTGAGAAACGCTAGTTGCAAAATCAAAGTTTGTAGTTGTCTTGCAGTTCAAAAGTTTCTTGATAGGACTAGTCCATGCAGAGCTAGGAAAGTCAGAAGAGGTATTGCTTCTCAATAATCCACCTAATTTTCTCTCTGTAGCACAGTCATAATTGGCATTCACTTGATTCATAGCGACATTGAAATGTTTGGTTAATCTTTCCAATCCAATTCTCAATGTTCTATTGTCTGGCGCCAACACATGTCTACCTGATCTATTTGGATCTTCAAAAGAATTTGTACTTTCGAACAGACTATAATCAAATAATGTTGTTGTAATTCTTCTACCTGTAGCATGATTTGTGAGATCATCTTGGTCTTCTAGGATGATATTTTTACCATCGAGCTTGATAACTTGATTGTGTCCAGCAGCGTCACGATATGAGAGGCTAATATCCTCATTTTTGGCAATCTGAATCATACCGGCTATCACATTATAAGCTATATGAAGTCTGGTTTTTCACTCTGGGATGCTTTTTTCATTTAAGATATCTTTAATCAACTTCATTGGGTCTCCTCACTTCTTGATTATTTCTTTTTTATCGCCAATTTTTATGGATGCTGTAATCTCATTTTTACCAGAAACTTTGAGATTTAAACCATACTTAACCTCTTTGTTGAGATTTACTGTTTGAGATCACATATCTATAGATGCTCCAGAGAAAAATTTCATGTAATTTTTATCTTTTCTACCAAGGAGAGGGAGCCATCTCTTGGAATCCATTTCAACACCAGCAATATCTCAGAGAGCATCTTGATCTACGGGACTATCCACTTTATTATTTTTTAATTCTGTTTGAAAATCTAGAAATTCTCTCAAGATAGTGTTACGATTTGCCACATTATCTAAGGTTGTTCTAATATTTCTGCTCAAATACTCCTGGATATTTGCATCTAAATTATTGGTCAAATAATCAGCAAAAGCTGCTTCATTGACTAAGTGCTGAACAGGGACATTTCTTGTTGGATCTGTCATTGCTGCCCTAAATCATGCAGGGTTTATGGCTTGTGCAATAGATACCACAGGTATAAGGCCTGGGATTGCACGAATTCTTTTGATAAACTCTCTAGCTTGTGCTTCATCTTTGCGAAGAACATCTACTTCAGGTTGTTTTCCTCCAGCTGAAAGCATTTCTCGTAAAACGTCATCTTCTCGCGTTCTGTTATTATTTGTATGTTCTATATTAATTCTTGTATTGATAGTGGTTCAAGTATTAAGGGTATCATAGGTGACCTGACGTTGTGCTAAAGTAAGTTGTGGCGCATTAATAGTTAGACGTACTGTTTTGTAACTATCTAAATTAATGGTGTTTTCAGTAATTCTTCCTCTTACCCCGATTTCCAAATTGAGAGGGAATGTTAGTCATTCTACAGGATCTACAGTAATTGTTGTTCAAGTAAGTATTGTGACTGGTGTTCATGCAATAGTTATTCCGCGTAATGTTACTATTTGTCATGTAGCAGTAGTTACTTGATATCATCTAGCTGGATCTCCAGCAAGTACAGTACCACTTGTATTATCACAAAGAGCATAAGCGATAGGTAAAGCACCAACTCATCTAAAGGCGGTTTCAAGATTTGTAGTATTTACTCCTCATCCAAAATCACAGTTTCCTCTATAATTTACAACTGCAGAATTAGGGATTTGATTAGTACTATTAAAATTATTTGCAGCAGCTATAAGATTTGTAAGTTCAGTATTTCTCAAAGTAAGAATTGGTCCGTATGTTGTAATAATAGTATTATATTCAGTTCTTTGTGTTTCTAGAGGAGTTCTTTGTGCTACCAGTGCATTAATTTGGTTTGTAAGATCAGAGATTCTTCTTTGGATATCATTACTTATACTATTCGTCATTGCAGGTATTTGTCATACAGGAACTCATGAAGCTATTGCTTCTGCAGAGGGATTTCTAGTTCTTTGATAATCCAATAATGAATTCAATCCTGTGTATGGAGGCACGGCAGATCAAATCTGAATATCTATTGCAGCAATTTGTGTAGTAAGTGTGGCAACCTGAGCAGGATAATTTATATTAGTATTAAGATTTCATAACTGAATCAAAGAGTTGTTATCTATGACAATTCTTCTCTCTGTCGTTAATACTCAAAATACATCCTGATTTATGATGTTCGACAAATTATTACGAGTTCTTAATTGCTCGTTGGTTTGTAATAATTTGTTGTTTTGATCAGTTGTGTTGATTGCCATTGGTAGTAAAAACCAAATAAAACAGCATTATTATTTCTTCTTTGCTTGTTCCCATTTCCATTTAGCGAGGTATGCGTCTTTATTTTTTTCTCTTCGGACTTTGCTAAATCCGTGGTCCATATATTGTCGTCCAAATTTAACTGTGGATCGTGCTGTCCTAATAGGATATTTAATCAGATTTGCTGTTTGATGTGCAGTAAATTCAGTGGCTTTCCATGCCTGCTTAGGTAGGTAGGTTACTACATCACCAGTTGTCTTCCAAAATCACTTTTCACTTTTTTTATCATCGGCTTTCTTTTCCTTTTTTGGAAATCGATTTTTAGGATTGAGTTTTTTTCGAAAAGATTTTTTTTCTGATTTTTTTTCATCTTTAGCTTTATCAATCGTGGCTGGTTTCGGATCTTCTACGGTAGCTTTGTCGATCGGAGGCGTTTCTTTTTTCTCTTCTTTGCTACCATCCTTTTTTTCATCAGGTTTAGTTTCAGGTTTTTCAACTTTGGGACTTTCTTTTGGCGTATCCTTTGTATCTTCTTTTTTTTCAGCTGGTTTATCTTCTTTTTTCTCTTCTTTTTTCTCTTCTTTCCCTTTTTCTGGGGTAATTGATTCCTTTTCTTTATCTTCTGGTTTTTTGTAGAGCTTAGTTGTCTTCCATTGTTGTTCATATCTTGCAGCAGCTTCTTGTCATTTTTCTTTACGGAGTCTGGTATATTCTTTTGGACTATATGATCAGAATTCATTGCTGTTGATATGTCCTACAGCATCATAATTTTCCATGTTTTTTGGTGTTCTATCAATATATTTTTTGTGATATTCTTTGAGGCCTGGTTCTGATTTTCCAAACTCCAAAACTTCATAATCAGTCATTCATTTACATTTAGGTCAATATTCTTCAGAAACTCTAATTCCTTTTACAAAGGATTCCACTCATTTCCCATATCTTTCTTTTTGTCTTTCAAGTTCTTCATCGTTAAAATTACTAACAACATCTTTTTTTGTTATTTTTTCTATCTCTCCTTTTTTAGGAGTTGTACTTGTCTCAGGTGTTTTAGTTTTTTCAGCTTCAATAGTCATCACACATAATCAGAAATAAAATAGGAGCTACTATAATTTATTCGTTATCTTCAGGGTCTAAATAATCACTAATGACATCAGCAACACTTTCTTCGAGGAGAGTAGTATAGTTAGGAATATGTTGGAAAAGATAGTGTTCTACCTCTTCATCCGTTTCCAAATGCTTATCTTCCATATCTTTTTCATCCACAAGTCCTTCTATCTTATCAAAGAAGTCTGTCTCTAGAAGTGTCTCTAATAGTTCAGCTTCTCCAGGTTCCAAATCTGTACCCAGATACTCAGGGACTTTGGTAACTATAAATTTTTTGGCTTGATCGAGTGTAGCGAGCATGAGATTAGATGGTTGAATAATTAAAATGTATTTTGTCTTTGTATACTATTGAGGTAAGCATCTTTAGCTTCACGTACGGCGTCTATGATTCACTTTTTGATTGCTTTTTGCCAAGGACTATCTTTTTGTTCATCAATCTTGCAGATATTTAATAGGTTTTCGATGTTGTCTTTGATATCTTCATTTCTTCGTTTCCAAGTAGCTCTAACCATAAGCCTTCTTGTTCATTGTCCCAATCACAATCTCTTAGACGATACAACTCACATAGCAAAGATAAGTAATTTCTTTGGATCACTCTTCAACTTAGATATCTGAGTGAGGAGTTTAGCTGTTCTTCTGCTTTTGAGACTCAAATATTCTCATAAACCAGGTCCCGTTAAAAGAGCTGCTTTTTCTTCTTCTGATTTATTTAGTTTAGCCATCAAATCTTCGATTGAATCATTTTGACTCATAATTTTTTTATCCTTATCAGAAAGTTCTGATTTATATTTTTTAATATCCTCACTAGCTCTATCATAAATAGATTGTCTAGTAATTTTATTTTGTTTTGTAAAATTAGTATCTATATTTTCAAAAGATAGATTTTTTTCTTTTAGAACTTTAAGAGCTTTTTTATATTCCACAATTAGATTTTCATCCATAGGTTCTTGCTGGACCAATTCCAACAATTCTGCTTTGAGCTCTGATTCTGATTTATTGGAGAGATCTAATGTCTGGCTACCAGTATTTACAGAATTAAATGAGTTATTCATTTGTATCGTGAGAATAATAATAAAAAAATTCCACATACTAAGTGTACGGGAATTTTTCTAGTCGTCAATTTTGCTCAGAAATCTATGATGATTGTACTTGTCTTATTGGGAATATATGTTGTAATATGTTTTTTTGTTTAAGAGAAAATACTAAACGCTAGGTACTCAAACTTGCTCTTTTGGATCTTTCATTTCAATAAATTCAACCAGTTTAGGTGCAATTTCTTGATTGATCTTATCTGGATGTTGGATGAGCATATAGAAAGTTGTAAAGTAAACTGTTTTTACAGATTCCGCCAAAACAGCAACAATATTTTCTATGAGCACCATAAGATAAAATGAAAACATAATCGCAGAAACCGAGAAGGAAATACCTTGAACAGTAAACGTTGTTAGATGTGCCACAAAGGGAAGTCCATACGATACCCCAGTCATAACTAATAATACAATTATAAAGATATCAAAGAGTGCTCCTAGGAGAAATTTACCAGCAAAGTCAAATCACAACACACCGACTAATGTCTCTGGGATTTTTCATTTTAGAATTTTTAAATCTTCAACAGCTTCTTTTAATGATTTATTTTCAATAACGACTACAGGAATCATAAAGTTTTTCAGAAGATCCCATACTTCTTCTATGAGAGAAAAAAGCATTCTCATAATGGTATTGTTTTTATTTCAATATTGAGTTCCTTTTCTTACAAAATAATCCGCTAGTCCTACAAAAAACATTTTCCCCGAAATAGCTTTATAAGCTTCTTTTGCTTGATATATATCTGATTTTCCATTGACAATAGTTTGATACACTAAAGTACTTTGTAAAGCATCTTTTTTTACAAAGAAAAAATGTTTATATACTCCCATAAGAAGTCATAAAAAAATTAAGCCAATTCCAAGGGGGATTTTTTCAATTAAAAGAATGATTCCAGAAAACAGTAATGTAGTAACAAAAAATGAAAAAAACAACAACGAATATGTCGGTTTCAAAATTCCAGAATCTTTTTGTACAATAGCTGTAATGCCTGTAAAGAGTGTTTTAATATGATTAAATTTTTCCTTTGCATTGAAATTTTTAAAGTCAGGGACATTAATATTTATGTTCATTGTGTAGGAGGGTATAAATATAAAACATAATATCTTATATATTTAATTAGTATTATTAATCCATAAATTGTTATTTTTTCTCATATACCAAACGTGGTCTTGTTTCATACCTTCTCCAAATTCCATATCACGCTAAGATAAACAATGCGATTCCAACAATTAGGAATGTATGCTGTACACCAAATTTACTAGAGAGAAATCAGAATATCAATACACCTATAACATTACCAAATGTTCAGACAAAATGTTGCATTCCTGTGATGCTACCAGCATGTTTCGGATGGGTATTTTCTGAAAATAATGCAGAGATAAGTGGTCTAATAATGGCTAATCCCATAGAGATTGCGAAAGAAAGGATCATGGTTCCCCAAAATGAATCGTTGAATGCAAATGCCCCATAAAATAATGACATAAACATAAAACAAACCAGAATAAATGATTTTTTATGAAAACGTTGAGATCGTTCTGCAGTGAAAAAATTAGTTAAATAAGGAACTCTCATAATAGCAAAGACTAGTGCAATTTCTCAGAGAGAAAGATGATTGTTCGCGGCAGCTAGGGGAATAAAAATAAATCCGATATAATTAAGAATATTAAACACACCCTCAAATCCAAAGACATAAAAAATAGATTTTGGATAGAATTTGAGTGCGGCATATGTTCTTTTAAGTGGTCCAAAAGAAAACACCTCTCCAAAAAAATAACGCAAGAAATCAGTTTCTCCAAAGAATGTTTTTATTTTGTGAAAATGAAGTAAGGGAATTTTTCTATCTGCACTAAGTGAAACAATGCTAAATAAGACAATAAATAAATATAAATATGGTAAGCTCACCCATTGTACAAGAAAGTAAGAAATCATAGCTCCAATCACATATGCTGCATTAATACTAGAGAAATAGAGTGATCGTGAAGTTCTGTCATCATGATCGGCTATTTTGGTGAGATGAATATATGCTTCATAGGTGGTAAACATAGTGGCACTCGCAAATCCATTGAACATAACGGCTGCAATCAAAAGTCGAGGAGAATGAAGGAATCCTGCTCCAAAAAAGAACAGTCCAGATATAATATACAGAACTTTACTTACAAAGAGGACACGTTTCATATCACTATGATCATCGATTTCTCAGATTGCGAGAGAAAAAAACATTTTACTCAGCGGTAAAATTGCTCCAATCAAAGATACAATAAGAAGATTATCTACGATAGTTTCTATATAGAGAGAAAAAAATGTATCAGCACCAAGTCCCCAACCAAGCATAAAGAGAAACATTGATATAGAGATAAGCCTGACGGAAATTGGAATGGCGAAGAAGTTTTTTTTGAGCGAAAAGAAAAGTCCATTAGAGACTTCTTGTTCACGAGATTGAAAGAAGGTAATTGATTTAGTAAACATATTTTTCTCCATACACACAGATCATCAAGGGATAAATTACTCTAATTGTAAAGAAAAAAATTTTTTTGTCAAAAAAGTAGCTATTTTTCTCTAAAAATACTAAAATAGAGAAAAATATTTCAAAAATTTGCGTTTTTTTATCATTTGTTATATACTTGAGTATTCTTTATTTTTTTATTTCTGGAATGCCTGATAAGCTAGGTGAAAAAAAGCTGGATAAAACAGCACCAAAAACACCGGAAAAGAAACCCTCAAATTCAGTTGAGAAGTGGACATCGCAACCAGATGCTGGTGCATATATGAAAAAATTATGGAATAACCCAGAAATAAAGGTTAATCCATCTTTTGCGGTAGATCCAATGGGAATTATTAAATTTCCAAAACGTAAAGAAGCACTCAAAACCAAAAAATGATTAGAGGCAAAGCCAGTAAATAACAAAGAAGTTAACAAAAAAGCACCAACCACAAGATCAAAAGAGCTTTCGGATTTAAGAAGTGAGATAGGTGATACTGAGTTGATGCGTTTAAGAAACTTAGTGAGAGATTGAAATCGTTCAGATATCGAGAGTATAACAAAGACTGATTGGTTCAAAGAGCAAATGAAAATTGCACAAAGAGATCCAAAACATAATGCGTTCATTATCCAAGTATATGGTAAATTTGTCCTTGGAGATAATTCAATAGTAGTAGATGGAAAATATGGAGAACAAACCAGATGAATACTGATTCAATATGCAGCTGCAGAAGTATCTCAAAAAACGATAGAAGAGAGAAGAAATAGAATAGAAAGAAGAAATAGGGATACAGAAGCCCTTACCAAGGAAGCACAAAACACAAAAACGATTAGTGAAAAGATTATTATCGACAAAGAAAATGATGTCCGTTATGCAAAGATTTTTGATCTAGGTGATACGGTAATAGAGTCACTTACTAGACCTAATGAAACAATAAAAAAAACACCAGAACAAGTTGCTGAAATACATAGAGGTAAACAAGAAAAACTCTTTGCTATGGCTAAATCTTCAGCCAAAAATGGGTGTATTAACTATCTTCAACAACTTTTTAATCAAACTATAAATGTGCCTGGAAATCCAGAACATCTTGAAAATATGTTTCAAAATCTAGATCTTACGAATTGAATTGCTCCTCACGAACAAAATATAGACTTCAAGGTAATGCTTGATGGGAAACCATTTTCTATCTGCTATAATATCTATGATGGAGAGTTGAAATACACACCATTATTTATGGTGAATAACGGCTGAGATATTATAAAATGATCAGCATCTCAAGAGAAAACATTATTCACAAAATGACAGATGCCGTCTTTGTGAAGTATGTTGATAGAGGCGAAATCATGAGTAAAAGCCGCAGCACAAGATAAACCATTCAATCGAAGATGAGTAATATGAGCTATCAAAAATATAGAAATACCCAAAGCTGATATAGCCAAAAATAAAGAAATGATAGCTAAAACCGTTGCTCAGGAATCTTGTATGCAGACATTCTTGTCTCTGACAGGATATGATCCACGTCAAAATTTATCTAAAGAAATATATGGGAATACCCAGCTTTTCCTGCTGTATGATATATTTAATCACACGCTCAATAATCCCAAAACCACCCCAGAAGATATTATTCGCCTTAAAGGTCTCTTAGAAAAGACGAAAAATATGGTAATGGACTATCAAGATCCCACAAAGATTGCAAAGAGAAACATACGAAGTGAACAGTTTGCAGAGAAAAGTATTACTAAAGGAAAATCTAGTATGCTTTCACCGAAGGCGAATTCGAATATCAATAGCTCACTACCGTTTTATACTTTCTTTGTCCAATATGTTGACTTAGGGATAGCAGATACAAAGGCAGCTAATTATCGTGTATTAGATATACATAAGATAGATACTGATTTAGCTTTGTATAGCAAAAATAATTATCTAGATGATCTAAATATTCGTAAAATACTTGCAAACAACGAACAAAAGAATGCTGATTTTGATTTGACGCAATCATTGAAATTTGCGTAATACATGAGATTTTGTTATTTCTTGTGTAAAATCTAATGTAAGCCCTGTTTATCGGGGCTTTTCTTATTTCCATAAAATGCTTGACTTTGATGTTTAATTATCTATAAGTTTCTCACAAATAAAAGAATAGTAACCCTCAAAAATCAATGCACATGGAACATTTTACACTTGCTAATGTACTACTTGGGCTTAAAATCATTCTTCTTGGCATGGCTATCTTCTTTGGATATTTAATCCAAGATAAATCTACTTCTAAAGTAGATAGATGGCTTTTTACTACCGGGATTATTCTGTTACTGATTGTCGGAGCACTTTCTACAATTCCACAGAGTCCAATCGCATTTTTATCAACGCTGTTAGCAGCATTCGTAATTTTCGTAGCTTTTTATGTGAAGCATATGCCGCTACATCGCCGTCCATCAAAATACGAAAAATTTTATGGATAAATTATGATCTTTATGATAAGGTACTGCAGTTTTCTGTAGTACTTTTTCTTATATTGACTTTCTATATTATTTTTATATAAAGAGATACAAATAAAAATTATACTA
>JBAXSM010000010.1:0-32044 GCA_037130715.1 Candidatus Absconditabacteria bacterium | reverse complement strand
CAATCCCATTCCAATCAAGCTAAACGATTACTATCTCTCATATTAAATACCAAAGACATCGATTCTTTAGCCAAAAAAGATGCTGTCGTTTTGAGTCTAATAGTATCTGCTGCTGCAATATTATAGGTAATCATTTTGAGTACTGCAAGTACGCCAATAGCAAAAACAGCAATCACCATCAAAACTTCTATAAACGTAAATCCACGAATACGACGCATAAGCACAAATGAAAAATAAAATTATTGAGAACATGCAATTTTTTTGAGTGTACAGAGAGAAGATTCAAGATGATAACAATATTCTTGTCATGAGATATGTGTCCAAATAGTTGCTCAAGAAAGCATAGTATTCCCAGCACGAATCTGGCATCAAATAGCATACGGTGTCAATTCAACATCTATACTAGATACCACGGCAGCATTGGAAACCATATGATCCAAAACAAATACTCATGAAGTAAATCCAGTCAAAACAATAGTAGATCCAGAAAAATGTGTAATCAATCCATGATCTCCTGAACCAAAATGGACAAGCAACTGATTATATTTTTGTCCATATAAGTAACTTGATGTTCTCGATTGACCAACTAAAGTATGAAATCCATCTACAAATTGATCACTCACAGATTGTCTATCCAAATCTTTGACACGACCAGATCCAAAACCCAAAGTCATTGCGAGCAAAACACCCATAATTATCATAACCAAGAGCATTTCCAACAAGGTAAATCATGATTTTTTATGCATCAAAAACTGAAAAATAAAAACAACAAAAAATATACACTCAAGAATGTATATTTTACAAAGTGTTTTTCAAGCTAAGCAGAGAAATTACATACTTGCTCAATCCATAATTTGAAGAATTAGTCCGAAGACTGCCATAGCAATAGATACGACTACACCTCCAATAAAAATCAACATTACTGGTTCAATCACTTTAGAAAGTCCATTGATAGTCATCTGTAATTCAGCATCATACATTACTAAGACATTATCTAGTGTCTTAGGAAGTGTAGCTGTATGTTCTCCTACTTTGATCATCATAGCTACATCAGCAGGAATAAGCTCTGTCTCAAGTTTAAGATGACTGTAAATATTTTCACCTTTTTTAATTCCCGTCAAGACTCTCTGAATCATATCTTGATAAGCAGGAACAGTAAGAATTTCTTTAAGCAAAGTAAATGTTTGAACATAATTCATTCCTGCACCAAGCATTAATTTCATATATCTACAAAATTTAACAAGATAATAATATCTCGTCAACTTACCAAACAATGGCACATTCAAAAGAAATGAAAAACCAAATTTATTACCTGTTTCTGTAGAAAAAAAGACAGAAAGAAACGTAGCAATACCCACAAAAAACCATACCAAAGCTACCCAGTGAGCAGTAAGAAATAAACTAAAATTTCTCAATATCTGAGTCATCAAAGGGATTTGCACTCATTGAAACGAATCCGCTATAGAAAATATCCCTGGCAACACAAACACAAATAAACTAACTACAGAAACAATCGCTACAAAAAACAACATTGTCGGATACATCATTGCACCAATATATTTATTTTTAACTTCATCGATATAGCTATATTCTTCTGCCAATGATGACAAAACAGACGGCAAGGTACCAGACATTTCACCAGCTTTGACAATAGAGAAATCACCTTGATCAAAATATTCTGGCAATCTATTAAATGCATACGACAAACTTTTACCTTCATTAAGGAAAGTAAAAATAGATGCAGCCAATGATCTCACTGCCATATTATCAGAAGATTGAATAATCAATTCTATAGATGCCATCACAGAAATTCATCCTTTCAAAAGATATGAGAGTTCTCTAAAAAACAAGATTTTTTGTTTTCCAGAAAAACCATCTCTATCAATTACACGCAAAACTGCAGCAATTGCTGAATCAAAGAAACGGAATAAAGGCGAGAACAATATATTCATGATTTATTGCTGATAATAAAAGGCTTGTAAACTAAGATCTACAGTTTGTACTTCATTATAATGCATAATATCGTAGGATACTTCATCCAATTTATACAATACACGAAGGGATTCTGCGCTTGGAATTTGTTTATCTACACGATCAATAAATGCAAAAAGTTTGTCTTTATCTGTAAATTCCACACGAAGTGAAATAGGCAAACTATAGAGATTTCACAAAATTAATTCTGGTTTCCCCAAAGAAATATTCTGCACAGAAGAAACTGATGTTCCAAGAAGATATTCATTGATATTTTTAAGTAAGGTTTTTTCATTAACTTCCATTTTGCTATCATGAAGATCACTGAGCAACAAGAAAGATCTTGCCAAAGCAAAATTATCTTTGATTTTAGGATCTAGGTTTGCACATCCAATTCTTTGATTTACACAATTAGTAATTGCTGATTCAGAAGACTGAATGAGTTTAATAAATGCTGCATCCGCTTCATAAACTTTCTTTTTGATAGAAAACTCTTGAATAGTTTGTTGTTGGGTAGCTAATTGACTACGAACACCTTGCAAAGCATCCCAAGATGGAAATACTGCATACAAAATCACAATCACACTCAACAAAAAGAAAATCATAGCAAAAAGTTTATATCTTACCGCCACAACTCTTGCAGTTGATAATGATAAATCTTGTTCTATAACTGAAGTAGCAACGGGAGCAGATTCAGAAGTTGTAGGCTGCCCATCAGCCATCAATCTACTAAGAATTTCACTATTTTCCATCTTTTTTAACATTAGCTTCTAAAACAAAAGAGAAATAATCTCCATTTTTGGTGTAATTCTTGATATGCATACCATCTACAAAATCGAGTTGCTTAAATTTATCTATCAAAGAATCACCTGATTGTCCTGCATAAAGCAGTGCTAAATTAGATACACGTCCTTTAAATGAAATTGTATCCAAAGAAACATTAAAATCAGACAACACCAAACTTTCAGTTTGTCCAATAGAGAACGATTGTAATTCATCGAGCATATCGATTACCTTTTTGATACGAGTAGACCAAGAAACTGTCGTATATTTATCTTCTACGGTAGAAACAGCCGTATATTTAGCATATCCTGTCATCTGAGTAAATCCAGAAAGTTCAGCATTTTGCTGAGCGATAGTCTGCGTTTGTTGTTCTATTGTCGACTGATCCCAAAAAGCCAAAGCCTTGAGACTTCATCGAATAAGAAGCACAGCAGCGAAACACATAGCCAATAAAGTAAACAATACATATCGTGGTGAACGAATCTTCTTTTCCATATGCAAATAATGAAAAATAAATAACTAATTAAGTATATTCCATTCGCAGAGAATATGCAATTTGATTACGCATTTTGAGAAATTAAGATTGACATATATAGGTTTAAATATATATAATAGGTATTATTTATTTGATTCTCAAGATATGCTCAAAAGTAAATGTATCTTAGCCGACAAAAGCGTCGATGATGGACAAAGAATCTCCATTATGTCTCGCCATACCCTAAATGACGGAAAAACTCCAAACGAAAGAATCTGAATGGATACTTTTGATATGCACTTACCTGATTTTTGACCACAGCCAAAACTTGTAGGAAAATATTATAGAAACGAAATAAATTTCGAAAATTACGCGAAAGAATACAAAGAATCACTAAATACCAAACAAGCATCCATCAAGAAAATTATTGAATGAGCGTTAATAGAAAATATAACCGTGCTGTGCATCGAAGAATCCCCAGAATTTTGCCACAGAAAAATATTCGTAGAAACTGCTCAAGAACTAGCTAAAACGATGTGAATGAATTTAGAAATTGAAATTAAATAATCTACACACCAACCATCTTAATATCACATTTCCAAATTTCAGAAATTTTTTGTAAAACGTCACCAGTTTTATATCTAGGATCTTGTTGATTTGCATAATATCGAGTATGGGGATCCACAAAAATAATCTGATCCAATTGCTTGTATGGCAAGAAAATTTCGGCATGCGTACACAACACGCAAGCAGTTTTTCATTCATGTAATGACCAAAACGCCTTTTGCTGTTTAGGCTCAGCATCTCACGAAGAGAGCACCAGAACTCCTTTTTGTTTGCGAAAAGCTTCTGAGGTGAGCATAGACATCGACCAAAGATCAGGGAACACAATAAGTCTCCTCTTCACCAATGGATCGAGCACAAATGGCAACAATTTTTCATCGAGACCAGTAGTATTTAGAGACTTAGGGAGTGAACTAGAAACGGTTCATTTTGTAAGCAGAGACACAATATCTCCAGGCACAAAATATCTCATTACATTTTTGTAACTCGTATAATATTCAGCGACCATCCAATGCAACAATTCCAAAGATTTTTTGGACAAAAATTTCTCACTCACACAAGTGAAATTAAGCTTCGCTTGCACGAAATGATAGGCTTCCGCAAAAGAAATCTCGTCACCCAGCACCAAAAAATAATCCTCTCCAAACTTCACCACATCTCCCGCAGCAAACGAAAAATCCTGATGAGGATACAAAAATACCCTATCACTCCCAGCAAATTTCGTAAATGCGTAGAGATAAATCATTTCAACAATTGAAGATTTAAACATCTCTCTTGTATAATTTTTCACATGAGATGCAACGGATTCTTAGAACACCCACCCGGGTGGAAAATTTCGAAATCATCGTACAGACGCAATTAATCGCGTCTCTACAACATCTCTCACCCGGGTAGAAATAAAAAAACCACCACCGAATTCCTCCGATGATGGTCTATCTGTGTGTCATCTCCGCCTTGCCGCAAAGCTGGGGCGGAGATCCAGACTGGATTCCCGCCGCAACTGGCAAAGCGGGAATGACATCTACGCTTTAACTTCTTTACCCATATCTTTCTTTTCAAAGAATCCAATCGCTTCAGCCAATTCTACGTGATCTTTGGCATATTCGTGGATATCAACTCCCTTTTGGAAAGCTTCACAAGATTGAACAAGTGCAGTTGCACCGACTTTAGTTCCTCTTGGATGTGCATTACATCCAGCCCCCATCGTAGTGATGAAGTCCATATTTCCCATAATATCAATAAACGGCTTAAGCAATGTAGGATTGAGTCCTCCAGAAATAATTGGAGCACATTTCTTCAATCCTCTCCAACTATCATCTTCCAATGTTACATGTTGATGATGATCTTCTGAGACATTCTTCACCCAGTCTTCATCTTTTTCAGGGATTGTTCCCCAAGATTGTTGGAAGACATGCCCAGGAGCATCTAATCCATAAATATTATGTGCTGCAGTTACATCCTCTTCAGGGCTTCCTGCCATCTTCCCTACTCCAGCTGTTCCGGTATGAATACCAGATGCACCAGCCAATCTCGCAAACTTAGACAACACTAACACAGTGTATCCAATTGGATTTTCAGGTCTTGTGAATGCTCCATGTCCAGCTCTGTGAAAATGCAAAAATACATCAGGATATTTTCTTCTAAGTGTCTGGACAGCCATCCATCCAGCTGTAGTTCCATCAATCAAAAATGCGTATGATCCTTTTTCCATACCTGAGTTTACTACCATTTCACATCTAGCGATCATAGTTTCATAATCTGGAGCTGAGACATTGAAAGAGTGAACTTTCTTGTGCCCAGTTTCTTTTACGGCTTTAGCCATAGCTTCTGCGACATGAGCGACCATTTTGTCGTATGGACAGAAATCTTGATCTGCTTGTGGTTCATCATTTTTTACAAAGTCACCACCTCCACTTCGGAAATCATAGGCAACTTCAGCATATTCAGCTGATGTAAGTCCCATCTTAGGTTTTACAATAGTTCCAAGAATTGGTCTATCGTAGACATTGAGATACTTTCTCATATCATCCAAAGTATAACTTGGTCCATCATATTGTTCTAGCATTGCAGGTGGAAACCATACATCGAGCAATTTCAATGCATTTACTTCCTTCATTCCAAAAACATTTCCAGCCACATAGGTAAGAATGTTTTGGACATTACCTCCTCTATCAAAAAGCCTCCATGGATATGCAATCCAGACCAAGTTTTTTTCTTGATCAATTTTGTACACCAACGCATTCATAAGTCTAGAATACGTAGTTTCTGTTTGCACCAAAAAGTTTGTTCCTGTACTAGATTCAGCAGATACTTCGCAAGCAGCTTGCAAAATATTCAACTTTCCTCCAGGAACCAAATGAAATACAGCGAGCATATAGTCACCATTTTGTGGATTTGGCAAATCCATATTGATGTACGCCAATTGATGCGGATTTAAACTCGCAATCAGTTCTTCTTGTGTCATATATATATGTATAATAATAAAAAAGACATTACGTCATACTAATATTACCCCATCCCACCAACAAAAGCAAAACAAAACATAAAAACAAATCTGATTCTAAAGGCTATTTTCCTTTTTATTCGAAGATAGAATTGACATTTATGGGTAAATATATAAACATCGAAGTAATAAACAAAAACAAAGAATTATGTATAATCACAAGGAAACCGTAGCATTTCTACAAAGCATCATTGGGCAAGAAATCAAAGTCTATACCTTAGATGGTGAGCATTCAGAGTATTTTATTGGTCATTTGCTAGAAGTAAATCCTGATCATATTGTTGTAGATTGCAAGATAATACACTCTACCAAAAAGAAAGCATTTTTCTTTTTCAACAAGAAGGTGTATATCGACAGAATCCTCACAACAAAAGATTGGAAACAAATTTACAAAGTGATCGCTGTTTCAGAAGAAGCATCAGCCGATATCAGAAATACCTTGGGTCCTATCAAAAACCTTTTAGCACTATTACAGAGTGATCAAAAAGACAAACCTGTAGTACAAGAAATGATTAGACGAGAAATCGAAAATGCAGAAGCGGCTGTAGAATATCTCAGCAACTTAAACACCCTGTAAAAGAATCCCGAGATGTATCTAGTCTCGGGATTTTTGTTTTTCTCAAATTTTTCCATCATCACATCGTCTTGATTTACATCAACATATCAATATACGTTGATATGTATTTACTTTCAAAAAAATATCATGAAGTGTGAAAAAAAAGCCAATATTCCTAAAATTTCTGAGATACTAAACATAGTTGCTCAGGAACACAGACTCCAAATCATCTGCCTCCTCAGTAAACACGGAGAACTCTGCGTTTGTGATATTATGGAGGCTATAGATGTAAAACAAAACCTTGCATCTCACCATCTCGGATTACTCAAAAATATCGGATTACTCCAGAGCAGAAAAGATGGGAAAAAGACAATGTATTCTCTAGATACCAAAGAATACAAAAAATTCACAAAAAACATTCAAGGTATTTTTAATATGTAAGCTAAAATATGAAGAAATTAAAGCTTCGTACACTTTCTCAAATTGCAATTCTTGTGATTATTTTGATGCTCGCATTTACTCACCAACAATATGGGATCGAGCAAGCATCACCGATTCACGCATATTGTCCATTGGGAGCATTAGAGTGAGCGTTGACCTATATTTTTAGTGGTCAATTTATTCAAAAATTGTACCGAAGTAACTTTATATTGTTGGGAATATTCACGGTTCTTACAATTCTTTTTGGAAGAGTGTTTTGTGGATTCTTTTGTCCATTGGGAGCGATCAGCGAGTGGCTGAGATCACTAGGAAGAAAATTGGGAATCAAAAAAGACGTAGAACTTCCAGAAATTGTAGATAAATATCTCAGATATCTCAAATATGTAGTATTATTGGTGATTATTTATTTCTCATTTAGAGAAACTGCATTAGTTTTTGATGCGTATGATCCATTTTCAGCATTTGCGCATCTGGGAAATGAGTTTGATACACTGATAGTTGCTTATTCCTTATTAGCATTTGTGGTTATCACCGCATTTTTCAGCAAAGGACGATGGTGTAGATATCTATGTCCACTTGGAGCATTCTTTGGATTACTCAAAAAACTCAGTTTTTTCAAACTCAAGAGAGATAATAATACATGCATATCTTGCGGAATCTGTAAAAAATCTTGTCCAGCAAATCTCAAAATCAAAACAGCTGATGTCATCAATGATGCAGATTGTATAAGTTGTATGGAATGTGTAAACGATTGTCCAAAAAACAGTCTAGACGTATATGTATTCGGTAAAAACATAAAGAAACAGACGTTTATTTTGTGGGTTATTGGTGGATTCTTTGGGGCACTTGGATTGTTTATGTTGACTCCTCGACGACAAACTAAACCAATCTCAAATATTGTAAGTGACCAAGGAATTGTAGAAGTAGAAAATATTAAGGGAAGCAACACATTACAATATGTTATCGATAAAACCAATGTTCCATTTGAATATTTCCAAACAGAACTCAAACTACCAACCGATATCGACAAAGGAATTAAACTCAAAGAAATAGGTACTACCTATGATATCAAAGATGGAAGCTGAGAAGTTTTGGACACCGAAGATATCAGAGCAACTATTGTGAAATATATGAAAACTCAAAAATAACATTTATCCTATAAGTATACAATTAGCATGGACGTATTTGATTTATTTAAACCAGAAGCCTGCGATATTCGCGGTAAAGCAAACAAAGAAAAACGAACTCGACACGAATATTTCGAGAATAAAAAAGAGCTTGAAAAAAAAGGTGTCAAAGTAGTTCTTGTCGACATGATTAATCACCCCGTAGAAGGTGCAGTACCTATCTCAAATGAAATATTTTTTGGAAACAGATATCCTAAAGGGACATTTATTTGTCTCTACTGCCATTCAGGTGGATCAAGTGGATATGTACAAATGCAACTCAAAGGACAAGTTCCAGACTATAATATTATCAATATAGATGGTGGAATCAATATGTATCAGTTAGCTAAAATGAGATAGTTTTTTATATTATTATCTATGATAACAATGAAAACAAATGAAGGAAGTTTAGACCGTTTAATCAGAATATTCATTGGATTTTTTGCTATGATTGGGGCATTCTTTTGGTTGGCTGGAACTATACAAATCATTGTATATATTATTTGAGTAATAGCTTTGATTACAGCTTGTATAGGGTTTTGTGGGCTATATAAAATTCTCAAAATCAACACCTGTGAAAAAAAGACAATGAATAGAAAAACTATGGGACGATCTATCATCGGTATCGCACTTGCGTCAATCCTTTTCGGATTTGCAAGTTCGTTCTTCACTAAGAAAATTTTTTTAGAAGACTTCGCAACTATGAATAATAATTACAAACAACTCCTCTTCAATTCTGGAAAAGAAAAAAGAGCGGAATCTATTTCATATTACGAGAAACTCATCCCAGCATACAATGAATTTCAAAAGAAATATACAAATTATCAACCTCTTGCATTGAGATGAGATGAAAATTTCACCTATGATATAGCCAAAGTTGGTGTGATGATCAACAATGTAAAAGATGGTGTATACTCAGGAGATTTAGTGGCTACACACAAGGCTTTGGAAGCTATCAGACCTATTTTTCAAGATATTTTCAAAAGAAATGGATTTAGTATGACCTCTATTGCTCTCATAGATTTTCATGATATTATGGAAGTCATTATCGAATGAGCAGACAATAAAGATACAAGCAAAATTATCGAAACCTACCCTCTTGCCGACGAAAAACTCAAGGAAGTAGAATCAGAATTACATGATGAATGAATCCAAGCTATCAGAAAAAATCTAGATACTATTTTGGATATGGCCAAAAATAATCAACTAGATTGATTATCTAAACAAGGAGTAGATCTCAAAGCTAGTTTTGTAAAAGTATATTTGATTAGAGGATAGTTTAAATCTATCGTAAAAAATAAGTTGTAAACGATACTTTTTTCCTTAAAAACGGTCGGACAAGAAATATATTTTATTCGCTATTGGGAAAATGACTATTCAACAAATTTTTCAATATACTGGATATTTAGCAATACTTACTTTGTGATTATCATTTCTTTTTTCATTTTTTGATCTCAAGAAAAAGAGGATACTCAAAAAGAAAGTCCCAATTTCCGTATGTATTCCATGCTATAATGATGGAGATAGTATCGAAATGACAATAAACAGCCTCTTTAAATCCTATCCTAAAGAATTAATAGAGCTTTTTGTGGTAAATGACAAAAGCAAAGATGATTCTCTCAATAAATTAATAGCGCTTCAAGATACATATCCATTCACGCTCATAAACAACGAAATAAATCTAGGGAAAAGTGAGAGTCTGAACCAAATCAGTGAATACGCTACTCATGATATTTTGATGTTTGTAGATGCTGATATTCTGCTGAAACCAGAAAATATAAATGATATGCTTGCAAGATTGGAAAAAGATAAAGTAGCTGGAGTATCCTGCCCATATAAACCATACAACAAAGGATTCTGGCCTCTTATGCAGGAAATTGAATATAATATGTTATCCACAATCCAATGAGCATATAATATTTTTGGAGCAATGGCTATGTGGTGATGATGTATTATGATACAAAAAGACGCTTTTAAAAAAGCGGGGAAATTTTCTCTCCAAGCAATTACTGAAGATATGGATCTTGCATTTAAACTGAATGAATTAGGATATAAAGTTCAACAAAGTTTCCATAAAGTAGAAACAGTAGTACCAGATACATGGAAAGAACTATATAAACAAAAAATTAGACGAAATTCTGGAGGAGCTCAATGTTTTATTAAATATTGGAAAGTTTGGATAAAAAATCCATTACATGTCATCTTCGTTGTTTCTTTTAATATAAGTATCGTATGATTTGTACGAGGAATTATGCAACAAGGAATTATCTTAAATGTATTATTAGAAAAAAAAGATTTTGTTCAATCACTCATATCATTATTTACACTCGCTGATATCTGAAATAGCTTATTACGAAAATTTGCATTTACATGGCTTTCTTTCCCATATGTCTTACCGCTCATTAGACAATGGAAACAATTTTGGAAATTTCTCTATGTATTGCCATTTTCAATAATATATATCCCTATTTATACCTATATGGGTGCTATTGGTCTTATTAAATGAATCATAATTTACCGCAAACTAGAATATGGAAAGAAAAGATGATGGTAATTCCTCTTGAAATTTCGAAGCAAAACACTAAAAAGAATCAACGCTTTATCTATGATAAGCTACACTATGAGTAAAGTCCAAAGAACACTTGTTGTATTGAAACCAGATACTGTGGGTCGTACCATCGTAGGAGAAATTATTTCTCGCTTTGAAAGAGCTGGTGTACATATTGCAGGGATCAAGATGATGAGACCAGACAAAGCATTTTTGCATCATCATTATGAGACAATTGGTCAGATGATCTCTCGTCGTGGACAAAAACCATTTGACGTAACAGTTGAATTTATGACCAAAAATCCAGTAATCGCAATGGTTTTGGAAGGAGTAGAAGTCATAGAATTTGTTCGTAAACTCGTTGGATGAACAGAACCAAAAAGTGCAGCTCCAGGTACCATTAGATGAGATTATGCTCATATGTCATATGGTCATGCCGATGAAGAAAATATAGGAGTAGCTAATTTAATTCACGCATCTAGTAATCCAGAAGAAGCAGAAGTAGAAATCAAACATCGATTTGCTCCTGAAGAAATCTTTGATTATGAACCAGCACACAAAGCATTTACCCGTTAATACACACTTCCACACATATCAAGGGGATTTCCAAGTGTAGCAATACATTTCTCCTGGACCCATTTATTCGTTTATTATTGTACTTATGAAAGAAGGAATTCACGCACAATACTTCCCTGAAGTTGTTATCAACTGTATCTGTGGAGAATCATTTACAATTGCAACTAGTGTCCCAGGACCAATCAAGGTTGAAACTTGCTACAAATGTCACCCTACATACAACAAAGACAAGGTTATCAAAAAGGTAATCAAAGGTAGATTAGAGAAATACCTTGAAAAAGAAAAAAGAATGAACGCTATTCAAAAATAGTTTTTCCGGTAGAATCTATATTTTACCGATAACAAAACATCATGATTATCAAAAATCTTATCAGAAAACATATCAGTGAAGAACATATCGAACACATTATTTTTCATAGTGGGAAGATAGTCTTTAGAGAAACAGTGTTTACTATAGGATTTTTGGGTATCTTGTATGGAATTTTTCTCATAGCAAACACCTATATCCACCAACCTATGTTGCAGTGGATTTTTTGATGAGTTGGAATAGTTATTTTTGGGAAATACGCATATGATTTTTTCAACAAATATGCTGACTGCATTGTTTTGTCGAAGGACGGAGTCACGTTTTTTACTCGAGATGGATTTTATAGCTACAAGACAGAATTTTTTGATTGGGGAAAAATAGAGAGCATCTCTCATAGTCAAAATAATTTTCGAGACAAAGTATTTGGAAGTTGAGAACTTACCATCAGCTTAGATCACTGAGTTGAATATCCATTTGATGATACAAGTAATATAAAATCGCAAACCAAGAAACTCATCACCGCCAAAGAAAATTTCATCAAAAAAAATGAAAAACCTGAAGAAGAGCCTATGGGAAATGAACATATTGAAATTCTCACAGAAGCACTTTCTGAGGTTATCAAAGAATATATGAATAAAAAACATAGATAATTTTAAATTTTCGGAATCCATGGCGCAACTCTTCATCACTCCTTATGAAAAATCAGGAAACACCATAACAATCACCAACCCAGAAATCATAGATCAATGTAGAAAAGTCCTCAGACTTGCCGTAGGCAAGGAAATTTCTCTACAAAATACACATGGAGACTCCTCTACAAGACACACAATTACTATCACAGAAATCAAACAACATATCAAATGAACTATCACCGAAGAGAAAATAACAAGCAAGCCAACTCAAACGACAATTATGGCAGTAGCTATGCCAAATAAACGAGACAAAATAGAACTTATCGTCCAAAAGCTAGCCGAAATCTGAATAGATCAGATTATTTTCTGGCCAAGTGAAAGATCTATTATCAAAGAATGGAATGCCAAAAAGGCTGAAAGAGTTTCCAAAATAGCCAAAGAAGCCACAGAACAATCTCGAAATCGATTTATGCCAGAAATCAAATTTTCAAATACACCAATACTTTCAGATACAACTGAATACGTAATTTTCGATAAGACTGAATGATCAGACCAACAATTTCACAAGAATCCCTCTGCTCCACTCATCTGCGGAATCGTAGGTCCTGAGTGATGACTCAGCAGCAAAGATCACCAATTACGAGCACACACCAAACATCATGTCCAACAATTATGATCTGGAGTTCTGAGAACAGAAACAGGAGCGATAATCTGAGGATGGCTAATTAAAAACGCATAAGAGAGACTTGAAAAACTACGTCAAAAAGAATATAAATCAATAAAGATATAGTCAATGATTTTGGTTCTTTATGAATTGTTTGAGCTGGATTTACATTCATAAAAAACAAACTAAACGATATAGCGAGTCTCATAAAGAACTAGCCCCTTTGGTTTCTTTCCCGGCAATGAGGGAAAGAAATGCCGCGCCGGCAAGGCGGTAAAAACATATAATGAAATTTATATTCGACTGACTGAAATGAAGAAATTCCTCAAAAAAATACTCCACTACGATAAACTATACCACAATATAAAAAGCAGTTTTTTATATCACGTTTGGAAAAAAACAAACGGAAAGATTGCAAACGCTATGTATGGCTCACCATCCAAGGATTTTTTTGTTATCGGAGTCACAGGAACCAATGGGAAAACAACAGTAGTAAGCCTTATTCACAAAATACTCAACGAAAATCTAGGGAAAACTATGATGATAAGCACTGCAAACATAAAAATCTGAGAGAAAGATATCAAAAACACCAAGAAAATGACATCACTAGATATTTATGATCTTCAATCCACACTTGCTATTGCAAAAAATGCAGGATGTAAGATTGCAGTACTCGAAGCATCTTCCCAATGATTAGATCAATATAGATTTGAAGGCGTTCAATTTGATTTTGCTGTTTTAACAAATATTACTCACGATCATCTAGATTATCACAATACCATGGAAGAATATGCCAAAGCGAAAAAAACGCTTTTCACCTATGTATTAAACAACTGAAAAAATAATAAATATGGGGTATTTCCGGTAGACGATGCATATGGAAAGACTCGATTTGAAGAACTCGCTTTTGATAAAAAAATATCTTATAGTATCAACGCATCATCATTTCTCAAAGCAGATGAAATCATTGAAACTCCTGAAGAGACACACTTTACCTTCAATAATCTAGGTAAGAATTACGAAGTTCATAGTAAACTCCCTGGCAAATTTAATGTCTACAACATTTTAGCTGCTCTATGAGTCGCAGTAGAAATAGGAATCGATATAGAGAAAGCTATCAAATCAGTCGAAGATTTCACTGGTGTAGATGGGAGAATGCAAAAAATAACCAAAGGGAATATCAATGCTTACGTAGACTTTGCACACACCCCAGATGCACTCGAAAAAACGCTCTCTTATCTCTCAAATATCAAGTGATCAGGTAAATTAATAGTGACCTTCGGAGCACCTGGACTTAGAGATACTGAAAAGAGACCACTTATGGGACAAATCGTAGCTCAATACGCAGATATCGCAATTATAACCGATGATGATCCAGATACCGAAGATAGACGAAGCATTATCCAAGAAATCACAAAATGAATCACCTCTAAAACGCTCTGAAAAGACCTGTTCATCGTACCAGAAAGACGTCTGGCAATCAAACTAGCTACTGAATTAGCAAATGACTGAGACACCCTCATGTTCGCTGGTAAATGACACGAAACAGTCCAATACACCAATCTTCGCAAACGTTCTCGAAGTGATGCAAGTGAGGTAGAGAAAGCACTCGAATTGAAATAAAATATAACCACTAAAATAAAAATACTATGAGTTACGTAAAATCAGTACTAAAAACCTGCACCGCATGTAAAGGTAACGGGCACAGAAAAGCAAAAAGATTTGAAAATGGCAGATGGACCATGGCAGATGGACCATGCACACGATGCCAAGGAACCGGCAAAGTAAAAAGATTAGGGGCAAAATAAAAACCTTCATTCAAAAAAGCTCACCCGTTTTTCAGGTGAGTTTTTATATTATAAGAAAAAACCAAACCATTTAGAGAAATATTAGCAATACATACGCCTCCAAATACAGCTGGAAGGCAACCATCGACTAAGCAAACCATGAGAAAATAAACACGCGAATTTATTTTCTCTAGCCCCTTTGGTTACTTTCCCGGCGATGAGGGAAAGTAATGCCCGCCGGCAAGGCGATAAAAAAGAGAATTAAAAAAAATCCCATAAATTTCTTATGGGATCATTCAAATATGTAGTATACTAAGAAACTGGTTTAATACCACCAACTGTATTCCATCTTTCCAAAATAACCATCGCGCTGATGGTATCTTCCAATGGATTTTTTTTGAATGCTTCGATATCTTTGTGAGTATTAGAGATGATATCTCCAGCTTCTACACTACTATAATCCTCTTCCATTTTTTCGATAGTGATATCTTCTTGTCCAATAATAAAAGAAAGATTTTCCATAAATTTTTCAATTTTTGCTTGAATATCTTCCTGTTTGCTTGGTCGTCCAATTACAATAGTTTTGATACTATATTTTTGAATAAGTTCTCCAATATGGAAAAAAATTACTTGATCATTCATCAAATATCCCACTGGGAAAACAATTTTTTCTCCTTCCCACATATAGGCAACTCCTACATATTTACTTCCCCAATCAATTCATAATATTCATTTTTTAGTTCGAGCCATAATTTTTATATAATAAGTTAAATAGCCTCTACAAAATATTGAGGCACAACAACGGGTGATGAATTTTTCATAATCTCTGCAAAAAGAAGTGTATAGTTTCTTCCACAAAACACAATAAGCAATCCAGCATCTGAGACAGCAATATCTACCATATAGGGAACATGATCACCCCAATACTGAGCATCTGAAACAAAGTCTACAAAATACGGAACATTCTCCTTTACGGGCAAACTTTCAAGACGCAATTGCGTAGAACTCATCTGAGTAAAATCATATCGCCATACATTATGTTTCTGTCCAAGATACAAAGCACCTTGACCAGGAAGGATTCCATGACGAACCAAAGCAGCATACATATCGATTTTATTACATGAGAAGAATTCTATTTTGACTCAAACAAGGGCATTAAGTAAGGATAATGCCAAAGCGCCTACTCTCAAATTAGTAAATCAACCAGGACCATTAATAACCAAAATCTGATCTGTTGGATGTTGACGATAGATCGACACGAGACGAGGACCAAAGGTAGTTTCTACTCCATTACGAGCGAATGTTTCTAGTTTTCCTTCAACAAAAAGACGAATCATATCTGAGGAAATATCCACAACCCACATACACCGCATGAAAAAAATAAAATAATGAGAATAACCCATGTTATATAAACTTTCGCGAAAAATACAAGGTAAATAAACAAAAGAATTCCGATTTTCTGGTGTTTATATCCAAAGCAGGTATACTTTATATACACTTTATTTTTGCAATGTATCACAATGCGTCTCCGCAAAAAAATACTAAGTCTACTACTAATTGTTGTTGGAATCTGAAGTTTCTCAAGTTTTTTATGAATCTGAGTAAGCTCTCCTGTCTATGCAGAAACCAGCGTAACAAATAGTAATGCCACAACGGTAGACAAAAAAACTACTCTAGAAGAAGATTTTCGTAATCTAGCAGATATATTTCTTAAACTTGGATATATTATTCTCTGGCCATTAATTTTATTGTCAGGGCTTGCTTTAGACAATACGATGGTGTATGGAGAAATTTTTCATATGGATGCACCACTACGACAATTTCGAAATATCTGCAAAAACTTTGCAAATTTTGGCTTATGATTTATGATTCTATATGAGATACTGAAAAGTATATTTACCCTAGCAGGCGCAGAAAAACCTATGAAAGTGATTCAAAAAGCAATTATTGCAGGAATCCTTATTCAAATGAGCTGGTTTATTGTGGCGGCATTGGTAGATATCTCAACAATTGCAACATACGCTGTATGAGGAATGCCGATGAGCATACTCAAGACAGACAATAGTATGAAAAATACCAAAATACTTCAACCAAACGTAAGTATGAATATCAATAGTGTCAAAAAAATAGAAAGTAGTGATTTTATAGTCTCCTATCAAGTCAAAACAAGTTCTGGAACGATTTATCTTTCTCCATGTATGTTCAAAAATGATAGTAAGGATCAAAGATATATCGTAGGAAGAGAATATGGAGATTTAAAATTTCAAAATCAGGGAAAACTAGTAGATAAAGATAACAAACCTATTGATCCCAAAATTAATGCTTGTGTAAATACAACAGAAAACACTGTAACCTTTTTCAATGAATTTCCAGATCTCGTGGGGCTAAGTGGATCTACATATAAAACAGCATTAGGTAATATATTGGGAGCAGAACAACGAAATGTGCGAGAAGCTTGTGGATATATTATTAAACTTGGAAACAATACACCAACAACAACAAAGTGTTCTCAAGATGCTGTAACTGCACAAAATATACAAAAAGACCTTCAAAAACGATATAATGAAATAAAAGAAAATAAAATAGATAAAGATGCAGGTAAAACTCGATTTGAACAATCTGCAGCGACAAGTATAGGTCAAGTAATAGATAAGTCAAAATGATTTGTAGGTCCTCTTGCAACCATTTATACATCACTTATGGATTTTGCAAATCTTTCAAATATAACAGATACCAATGGATCTGTATGAAAAGGAATTGGAGAAGTAATCCTTAGAACTGCAATTGCAGCATGATTAATTTTTCCATTATTAGCACTAACGGTAGTACTTATCATTAGAATTGGATTCTTACGATGTATTATAGCAACTAGTCCAATTATTATTCTCATTAAGTCCTTTGATTTGTGAGGAAAAATAGGAGATATTGGAAAACAAATAGATATTGTAAATATAATTAAAGTGGTTTTTGCACCAGTTATTACGGTCTTTGCGCTGAGTATGGGACTAATTTTCTTGACCGCACTTATGTCCACCTACAAAAATACCCCTGAAGGAAGTCAAAATACAATTATGGCAGGAATGGGTATCTCTCAAACAAAATGAACAGCTGGTGATACGTATGATACTATGAATATTTTTGGAACAATTCTTAAATATCCAAAATCCATGAATACCTATGCAGGCGCTACAGGAGATTGGTTCTCTTGGATGCTCCTCTGTTTTTCTGGAATTGGTATCATGTGGTTTATTCTCTTCGCAGCTATTGGCGCGTCAGGAACTATATGAGCAGCTGGTAAAGCAATTAAGGAATTTGGAGAGAATGCAATCAAGACAGCTCCAATACCAATACCATGAATAGGAAAGGTTGGAATTGGAACACTTGGTAAAGAAGCATTTGGAGCAAATGCAGGAGAGAATCTTACGAAGATGCGAGACAACAGCAAGTTTGTAAATATGAATTGAAAGGGATGACAAAACGATCTGGTAAATGATGCTCTTATAAAAATAGGCGCAAGAGAGAGTGGTGAAGACAAGACAGTTACAAAACTCAATCAGTTAGTTGAATCTAATAACTATGAAGATATAGGAAAGACTATCACAGGTGATGAGAAAAAAATGTGAACCGAGGATATTATGGGAGCTATTAGCAGCAATAAAAACATAGATACATGGCTCAAAGCATTAGATGAATCAAAAAGAGATACTGTCTTAGACAAGTTGAAAGTAAAAGAGAAATACTACCAAAAAGAAGCAACAGAAGCATTTGAGTGAACAATATGAAAGGTAGCAAATAAGGCAGAATTAGAAACATTAATAAAGACGGAAAAAGCAACAAACCTTGCCAAACTATATAAAGGATACAAAAAAGATATCAAAACAACCGATGGCAAAGAATATATAATCACGGAAGATGCGTGAGTATTCAAAATCACAGATAAACCAACTAGTCCATCAACATCAACGCCAACACCAACTACCCCACCAGCAACCACACCAGCTAAATAATCTTTTATATATCGATTCATATGAAACCACAAAATATCCTACACAGATTATATAAAAACGGATACATCAAATGCTTGATGCTGATTTTGATAATCGTGATAGGATATGGGTTTCATCCAGTATTTGCAGCATCAGAAGCAGCAAACAAAAGCACCTTAGATTCATTGGCTAGCATTCTTAATCAACTTATGAATACTGCTTCACGAGCTCGAATTCCAATTGCTACATTAGCTGGTAAATTTATGAGCAATGACATGATCTATGGTAGCTGGTTTCACCTAGACACCTATCTCTGGCAAATGCGAAATATCTCAAAGAATTTTGCTAATTTTGGATTACTTGGGTTTCTTCTCTATGAGATATCTAAATCATTAGGAAAATGATCAGCTGGAATACAAAAAACAATCGGAAAGGTAATTATCGCTGGTATCTGAATTCAAATGAGTTGGTTCTTGGTAGGAGCCATTATCGATGTGAGTACAATCGCAACCACAGCAGTTGCTAGTTTCCCAGCAAGTTTTCTCTGAGATACTGACGCAGGTAGATATATGGACACAAGAATAGAAAACACCGTAAAAAGAGGTATGGTCGTATTAGATAAAGAAGGAATATCAAAAATAGGTGAAATAACCAAAGATAATCAAACCACAGCACAAACCAAAAATCAATTTATGCCAAAATACGATTCTGTAGGATGACCTCTCATTTTTATTGGATCATCTGCATTGGGAATCCAAGATATGATGACCATCAAAGAAGGAGAAGATCAGGGTGCAAAGAGTATATTAGTAACATTCTGATTGAAATGATTTATTCTCATCTTCTATATTATCATTTTAATTTTATTGCTTATTGCAAATATTATCAGAGTGTGATATTTATGGATTTTTATAGCGATTTCACCAATAATCATCTTACTACTAACCTTTATGAAGGATGAAGGATTAGGAAAAGAATGATTGGGGAAACAACTCACTTTTTCAAACTTTATCGCAATTGTCTTTAAACCAACAATATTTGTCGCAGTATTAGGAATTATTCTCATCTTTGTGACAAGTATTCAAAGCATGCTTTTGAGTACAAGCAATACAGATATCAATGGAATAAGCATAAATCAAACAGACGATCAAACTAAATTAGAAATACCATGAGTAGCAAGTGTCACAACAGTAGAAAAAATTCTTCCTAAAATAGGAAACCAAGCACAAAGTATTATTCCGAATCTTATTGTATATTTTGCTACATTATTTTTGTTATGGCTTCTTGTGAAGACAGCATTGTGAAGTGGAACAGATCCTATTGCATGAGTGATGAAGGGTGCTGTAGGTGATAAATGAAAAGAATGATTCATTGAGAATATGGCAAAGACCACACCACTTATGAATGGAATGTGATATAATGCACTCAAGACAGTAAGTAATGAAACAATAAATAAAACTACAGATACTATGGCAAAAGGCGTCTTTGGAAAAGACACAGAGTTTAATATGGAGAATTGAACATTTAGAAATAAAACATTTGAGAAGTATCTTCGTAGATTTACAGGTGGTCTAAAACCATGGCACAATAATGAATTAGCCTCACTCCAAAAGACAGCCAGCACAGGAGGTGATTTCCTCAAAGAAACAGGTGATATTCTAAATGATGAGCATGAAGCATTTAGTGGAAAATCAGGTTTCTATAAAACATGGGAAGATGCATTCAAAGTATGGCTTGCAAAATGAAAAGGCACAACATGATTTGAAAAGAAAACACCAGAAGAATTAACAAAAGAAGACTGGAATATTATTCATAAAGCACTTGGTGGGGAAGAAGGTGATGCTCCTAAAAATTATGAAGAATTCCAAAGCAAAGAATATAAAACAAAGGAGAATAAATAAAAATAATAAAGACAGAAGGACGCTACATTGGCGTCCTTTTTTATTGTAATTACAAAAACAATCTAAACAATCTTTGGTTTCGTTAAAATATTGACATTAAAGATTAAAAATATATGATAGAAATAATTTATCATATAAAAATATTCATGGTAAAACTCAACCCAATTATCCCAAGTGAAAATTTCGAAGCTGGTCCAAATATGAAACTCTACCCATGAGCTATGAGACCTGCCCTACTCAATGCTCTAGACAAAGAATCATTTAAATGAATTGATATCACCCAAATCTGGGATGCTTTCCCTGAATGCAGAAATATTACATTTATCAGACACTTAGAAAGCGTTTATAACGATTACAAAAAAGTGGTCAGAGAAGATCCAAAATATATTGAATTTAATCAAACTGAAGATCCAGAGAGAAAATGAGATTTAGCGAGAGAATTATTGAATCATTATAGGAAAAATATAGGTGTGGATTTTTCAACAGGAATATCAGAGGAAGGGAAAAAACAATGAGAAACCTATGGAAAATTATATGCTGAATTGGTAAATGCCAATCCAGAAATCTTTCCTACACTTATTATCATATCACCATATTTGAGAACTAGAATGACTGCTCACTATTTTTTAAAGTATGTTAAATGATTAGAAATAGATTTAGATAAACTCATAGATACAAACAATAAACAAGATCTCATTGTAGGTACATTTCAAGGGAAAGACATTAGTATAAGACTGAGCAATAGAGTAAGAGAAAGAGATCATGGAAGTGCAGTTGCGCCAAGTTTTCTAAGAGAATATATAGATTCAACTGATCCATATTCACCAAGTTCTGTATTATCAGAAGATGAAGAAGATATCCAATATTATTTCAATGCCCCTATTTGATGAGAATCTCAAGTCCAAGTTGAAGACAGAATTAAAGTTGAACTCAATTCAATTATGACAGAAAAACATCAAAATATTTTAGTTGTATCCCATCATATCGCAATATTAGCAGTTTTAAATACGATCTTTGCGGGAAGTATGAACACCTATTACAATATAGATAGAAATCGAAGACCAGATAATGGAAGTCTCACAGTTATCTCAGAGATTCCAATGACTAAAACAGGACAACAAGACAAATTAAGAGTCTCTGCATATAATCTCAAATTAGGTAAATAATGTTTTAGAAACAATCTGATTGTTATGAAAAAAAACACAATAAATAGAGATGATAAGCCAGTTATAGATCTCATTGATATCAACGAAAACAAAGAAATTCTCCTTACCAACAAAAAAGGAACTTGGATTTTACCATGAGGAAAACAAGAAGACGGAGAAACTGATTTTGATACCCTAGAAAGAGAAATTGCACAAGAATTAAATGGAGCAGAAATAAATCCAAATTCAATCATTCCATATAAAATGTTCGAAGGAATAACTCCATTTTCTAAAAAACAAAAAGAAGTAATTGCCTATTTCGGAGAACTAATAACTGAGAATTTAACAGCTTCGGCAGAAATTATGGAAGCTAGATATGAAAAAAATCCATCAAGACTTAATCTTTCACCTATCACCAAAGATATTATAGAGACACTAATTGCAGATTGATATTTACACAGAATATACTAATATACACATAGATACTTTATTAGTAATGATCATATATGAGCACTATAGAATTTTTAAGATCGTTTCGCATAGCAGGATATGCCATATTTGACCTAGCAATATCATTTATCGGAATGTGACTCTTAGCTCCTCTCTTATCGAGATTATTTCTCAAGATTGGAATCATCATACCAAAACGAAATCGGGTTTTTTTGACATTACCACTTGCCATTCTCGTACATATTTTGGTCGGGAATATCACGCCAATGGCGAAAAACTTCTTAGATCTTCACGGAAATTATATTCTGAAAATTATTATTATCGCGTCTCTTATCTGAGGACTTTATGGTATCAAAATAATTAAAAAATAATTTACACATAATAATCAATATGAACACACTTATTTCAAACCATGAAGAAGTTGAAAAAAAAATAAAAAAAATCAAAGAGTCTGGATATGAACTCTTACATATTTTGGCAGACTTTGACAGAACGCTTACCTATTGAACAGTTGATGGAATAAAGACACCATCAATTATTTCTATGCTCAGAGATGGTAAACATCTTACAGAGAATTACGCTGTAGAAGCTAATGCTCTTTTCAACAAATATCACCCTATAGAAATTGATCCAAATATCCCACTAAGTAATAAAAAACTCGCTATGCAAGAATGGCGAGAAACCGTAAACAAGCTTCTAATAGAGTCTTGATTATCCAAAGCTGATTTGGTAGATATCGCTACAAATGGACACGTAAAATTTAGAGATGGAATGTATGAATTTTTAGATATGCTCCATGAGAAAAAAATTCCCTTAGTCATACTTTCAGCAAGTGGCTGCGGTGATGCAATAGAACTATTTTTCAAACATCACAACAGAAATTATCCCAATATCTTTTACGTAACCAATCAATTCAATTGGGACGAAAATGGGAAAGCACTTTGAACCAAATGACCAATTATTCATGGAATGAACAAAGATGAAACAGTTCTCAAAAATATCCCAGAAATTTATGAAAAAGTTAAAGATAGAAAAAATGTAATTTTACTTTGAGATAGTATTAGTGATCTCTGAATGATCGAAGGATTTGAGTATACTAATTTACTAAAAATTGGATTACTAAACAATGACTTTGATCTTCTAAGAGATGAATATACAAAAAATTTCGATATTGTCTTAGAGTGAGATGGAGATTTCGAAGAGGTAAATAGAATAATTAAACAAATAAGTTAAATAGTTAAATCAGAGTTATTAAAGACTTGTATAAATTCATCAAAATTTAAACTCTTTTTCAAGATAGCTCACTGTTTATTCGATGACGAAGGAAATTGAAGTAGCTCTGTATGCAATTCATATATATCTTCATTTGAACGTTTAACAATAGAAAGCACCAACAAAAAAGGTGATTTTTTAATGGATTTTTCTATTTTAGCATGAGCTTCTTTTGAAGAAAAACGGAGTTTATAACTATTTACGGGATCAGAAAATCAAGCTCATAAAGAATATAATTCAAGAATCTGTGATTCAAAAGATCATAAAACAAGATGTCCTGTTCATCAGTCTTCAGCAGTAGCATTAATTGAATCCCTTATACTATCAGACAAATCAGCTGGTAGTTCTTTGAAAAGATAATCCAAAAGTCTTTGATCTGAAGCATATACATCAAGCATATTACCAGCAATTTCAAGCGCAGCATCAAATTCTTCTTCATATACAGGAGATTCTCTATCTATATTTTCATATAATGCTTTAAATAAATCTTGTCTAGAAACATCAGAGAACATCTCAAATCTTTGTTGTAGAGAATAGAGATATCCATATGAATACCAAGGAAGTTCATGAGATGTCACCATTGACAAAGGAAGTTGCCCCATAGAAAACAACAAAAATAAATACATAAATAATATATAAATAAAAAGTATAGTATGTCAATACAAAGGAGACGAACTAGCTTGCCCTTGCATCCCCTCACTATATATGTATATATTGAAAGTTTACATACTACATTTCATGAAATGAAAAAACGCATCATAACAGCTATTGCTGGGATCTTTGGATGTATAGGTTTCACCTCCGCTTACACACCAAATACAGGTGATCTCACAACACTCAGTGGTCTCAAGACACAGATCAATACAATCACTCAAGGCAATCCAAAAACTATGCGAAAATTAGTAGATCAATTACAAAATTTACAAGTTCGCTTTCCTACCTATGAGAAATTACTCTATTTACTCAAAGAATTGGAAATTGACCTAACAAGCCAAATAAATACCCAAAAAACACAAACCAAACAAACAAATAAAGAACAGATTAAAGCCTTTTTAGCAGCAAATATGACAGGGATTATAGCATTACCAGAGACAGATACCTGTAAACAAGCTTACGATTTGATTGATACCATTAGCTTTGCGAATAACTTTCCAACAGCACTCACGCTCGCAACTCGATATAGAGAAGCCAGTTGTAGAATGTATCTCCCTGGAAACGGTGACGGTCCATTTCAAATTGTCAGCAAAGAATATGGAGCTGGCGATCTAACACTAAGTACATTTAAACAAAGTGTCCAAGATTTCATAGATTTTTCCAAAGCTAAATATGGAAATTATTACAGCAAAATTGGAACAATCTTCACGTATACTGGCTTCGATATGACAGGAATCGTAAACCACGCAGCCCTTTACAATGGCGGTAAAATATTGAGTGGTGTAGTTGTTCCTCTAGCTCCGAAATATGTATATGAATGATATGGCGATTACGCATCAGGTGCAATAAGATATGGTATTCGACCTAAGTTTGTAAAATTATTAGATCGAGAAGTACAAAATAAATATTAAGACTCCAGATGTCATCCCCGCTTAATGAAATTGCGGCGGGGATCTATCTATCAAATTAGATTCCCGCCGCAGCTTCGCAAAAAAGCGGGAATGACACACAATATTTAAAATCTACCCACATATATAATGGCAACAAAAAAAATACCAACAAAAGCAAGCAAAGCAGCTCTCGAAAAAATCATAGAAACAAGTCATTCAATCAATGACCAGATGATCACCTTTCAGGGAGTGAAAACACATAATCTCAGAAACATAGATGTTAGTTTTCCCAAAAACCAAATAATCACCATCACCGGTGTCTCAGGTTCAGGAAAATCTTCACTAGCCTTTGATACCATTTACAAAGAGTGACAATTTAGATACATTGAGTCCCTCTCAAGTTATTTGAGACAATTTTTCAATTTGTGAGAAAGACCAGATATCGAGTACTGTTCAGGACTCTCACCGGCTATCGCCATCGAGCAAAACAAGAAAACAGGAAATTCAAGAAGTTCCGTAGGGACAATCACGGAAATCGATGATTATTTGAGACTCTTGTTTGCGAAACTCTGAGAACCATATTGTTATCAATGTGGACAAGAGATCAAGCCGCAAACTATCCAACAAATTATGGAAACCATCAAAGCAACCTACAAGAATCAAAAAATTTATATTCTCCAAGAATCTGGTGATTTTGAAACTAGAACGCCTCTCATGGAATTTGTCAAAAAAAACAGAAACCGCGTAGAAAAAGGAAAGGGATTCACAAGATATTTGATTATGCCAAGTAAATCAGCAGAAACAAACAAAAAAGAACAACAGGCTCCTATTGAATATTTTTATTTGGAAACACCAAACGTACCCGACAATTACTTTCCGATTCATATTTATGGAATTTATGATCGTGTCACGATAGAAGAAATCAAACTTGGAAGATTGAAGGAAGATATTATCAAAATTCTTACAGAAACCAAGAAATTTGGAATTTATTCTGCAGAAGAAAAACAAACAACACTTGAGACAATAAATTGGTTTACGGACAAAATGTACTGTCCTACCTGTAATATCACCTATCCTGAGTTTACAACTCAGCATTTTTCACCAAATCGTCCCGAATGAGCATGTATCAATTGTCTAGGTATTTGAGAAATTTTACAGGTCGATTTAGACAAAATATTAGATCCAGAAAGTACCTATGATCAGGCTATTTTACCACGAAGAGACTCGAATCTTGGACAATCTATTTTGACGAAACTTGCTCAAAAATACAGCATGGATATGAAAAGACCATGGAAAGATCTTCCAGAATGGTTTCAACAAGTGGTTTTGTATGGAGATAGTGAAGTATTGAGAATACAATATGGAGGTAAGTTTATGAGTATCAATTACAAAGGTGTAGAAGATATTATCAAAGATCAATACGCCAAAGGACTTCTAACGGTAGATTTTCAAGCCATGCTCGATATGAAAGCATGTCCAGAATGCGAAGGAAATAAATTGAGAAAGGAAAGTTTGAATGTGTTTTTGACCATAGACTCAGAAGACAAAAAACAAAAGACTAATAAATATAATATTTCTAATTTTCAAAAAATCTCACTCAATGAACTCATTACGCTCATCAGAAAACACCAAGAAACAGCAAACAAAGACAAGACACTCCTCCAAAGAATCACAAATCCACTCATTGATAGAACACAAACTATTCAAGACTTAGGACTCGGATATATCACCCTAAACAGAGGTATCAGCACCCTTTCAGGGTGAGAGATTCAGAGATTGAGACTAGCCAAACAACTAGGAAATAAACTCACAGGAATTATATATGTGCTCGATGAACCTACGATTGGACTGGATGACAGAGAGATTCATAAAGCTATCAATTCCATCAAAAAACTCAAAGAGATGGGAAATACAATTATCGTAGTTGAACACAATGAAGAATTTATCAAAGCATCTGATCGAGTCATTGAAATTGGTCCTGGAGCAGGAGATTTTGGAGGACAGTTAGTCTTCAATGGTCCATACGCTGATTTTGAAAAATCTAATACCCTCACAGCTCAATATATTACAGGAGCTAGAAAAATAAAGATAGATTTTGAGCACAAACCATCGAACAAACTAGTGACTATCAAAAAGGCAAATAAACATAATCTGAACAACATTGACGTTTCGATTAGATTATGAAGCTTCACCGTCATTACGGGGCCATCAGGAGCCGGGAAAACAACACTTATGTACAGTACCTTGTACAGATTTCTCAATGAAAAAACTAAATTTGTTCAAGGATATATCAGATTACAACTTCTCAAAGCATGACGAAGTCGACAAGAAATTCTTTCTGCACCAGTATTGCAGAAAGCAAAATATGATCACTACGAAAATCTCGCTCTTCAAGAGTTTTACAAAGATATCGCTGTCGACAAAATCAGCGGTCACGAAGAAATCAAAAATATCATCTACGTAGATCAAACGAGCATTGGTAAGACACCGAGATCCTGCCCTGCTACCTTTATCGGAACATTTGATCAGATCAGAACGCTCTTTGCAGGAACTAGTGACGCTAAATATTTAGGATTCAATTCAAGTTATTTCAGCTTCAATTCAGATAAGTGAGCATGTACGGCCTGTGATGGATATGGATACAAAAAAATTGAACTTCAATTTTTGCCAGATACCTATGTACCTTGTGAACTTTGCCAAGGGAAAAGATATAAAAACGAAATCCTCGATATCAAACGAAAGGGGAAAAATATTTCAGAAATTCTAGAAATGTATATTGATGATGCCGCAGATCTTTTTCATGAAATTGATCATATCAGAGAAGAACTAGAACTTATGCAGAGAATTGGATTAGGATATCTTAGAATGGGACAACCTGCACATACTTTATCTGGAGGAGAAAGCCAAAGGCTAAAGCTGGTTAAACATCTTCTTAAAACATACAAAGGACATTCAGTCTACTTTTTGGACGAACCAACAGTTGGATTACATATGGCTGATATTGAAAAATTATTGAAAGTTATTAGAGAGTTTTTAAACAAAGGAGATACAATTTTGATGATTGAACATGATCAAAGTATCCTCCAATACGCAGACGATATAATTCATTTAGACAATGGTAGCCTCCAATAGAGGCTGCTTTTTTTGAAGCACATGGCAGAGGCTTGATTTATTAAAGAAAATATATATAGTAATTATTTGTATTTTACTCTTTTGTAAACCTACACATGCTTATCAGATCTTTTCAAAGAAGGGATATGAGAAAAAAACGCATATTTGGAACAATTCTCATCAGTTTAGTTATACTTTTAGTACGATTTATTAGCGGGAACGTAAAAGAATATTATCATCAACAATCATTGCTTCCTGTGCAGAACCTTACTATAGGAGAAACTATGACATTTGAAGGGACAATCAATGCCACAAATAAATTTCCAATTTATACCCATACAGTCTACAACAAAGATGGAGTAAAAATATTTCTCAAAAGTAGTTCTGTAAATCTCAATACATATGAAGGACAATATATTAGCCTCAAGGGAGCAATCAAAGAAATATATAAATGAGCTCCCGTTGTAGATGTTTCCGAAGTTAAAATAGGAAATGAATGATTAGCCCTACAGGACAATACCTATGTCTTCTCTAAAGATCTCTTAATGCTAGATTTCAAAGATCAAAGCCAACTTTCAGCCAAAAGAACAGATAGAGAAATTGAAGTCTATTATGGACCCAAAAAAATATTCACTATAGAACGTTTCGTATGTAGCAAAATATATAAAAATGGAAACTGTGATCAACTTATCGAAGATTACCAAAATAATGAAAAGGATAGTTTCACGTCATATCGAAATTATACATATTACAAACATGGAACATGACTACGAACAGTATTTGATGGCAATAAATTTGGATATATTTTTAAAAACATAGAAGATTCAATATTATTAGATATTTCTAGTAATATCAAGATCATAGATGCTGAGTTTTTAATTTCCACTCAAAGTAAAAGGATCAAAGAAGCATGTGGATATAATGCTATTCTTATGTGAGAAATAACCAACAAAGAAGAAAACACTATTGAAGTGGAATTTAATGGAGTCAATACCAAAGAAGAATATCCATGTACAATCAAATTTGATACACAAAATGAACGATGAATCACCAATATACAAAAATAATAATCTCAGATACTGCAAGTAAAAGAAAAAGACCGCAAATGCGGTCTTTTTTATAGAAATAAGATATGTGTTATACGATATTAATGATTTTAACATCAACTCTTCCTGTAGAGAGTCTCATTTTACCAACTTCTCCAATTTTTTTGTCTTTGATAGCCATTCCCAACGGTGATTCAAAAGATATTTTAAGATCTGATTCTTCAAAATATGCTTCTCCTGTACCTACTATATTAACGGTATATTCTTTTTCTCCTTCAATAGACAAAGTAACCTTAGATCCATAATCCACAAATTTATCTGACTTTTTGAGAACTTTTTTTTCATCAGAAATAATTTCTACATTATACAACAATTCTTCGATTTCATTTGTTCTAGTTTGAATGAAATCTTTATCTTCCAATGCAGATTTATATTCAAAGTTTTCTGAAAGATCTCACATAGATTTTGCTTCTGCAAGTCTTTCTAAGACTTGAGGGAGTTGTTCTTTTTTGAGTGTATTGAGTTCTAATACCAATTTATCATATCACTCTTTTGTAAGATAGCTTACCTTATTTGCCATAAACACAGGGAATTAAATAATAAAAACTATTTTGATAAATGTTCTTTGAAACGATCAAATGCATGATTAACCAAGTCCTCCACAAATTTAAAACCAGTTTTATTTGAATACGCAAATGGTTTACCATCAACAGTGAATAAGAATTTAGCTTCATATTTACTCTGCTTATTTTGTTGAATTTTATAATCCAAACGAATCTTAGCATCTTGTTTAGCAAAAACTTTTTTTAAATACACATCCAGTTTGCCATTAAAATTTTTGGTAACAATATTCTTGATAATAAATTGCTTAATTTCAGGAACATTATAGAAATTAGATGTAACATGAATTGGATTTTCGGACATGTGTATATATATTAGAAAATAAATATACTGACAACTGACTATAGCAAAGCAGAATCAAAATTCAATAACAAAATAGGCTTAGCTTAATTTGTCCAAAAAAGCCTTCCTTACATCTGTGTTTTTTTGTTGTTGTTTGATAAGAATATAACTTTTTCTAATGAGTTCTCTAATATCTTGGTAATAAATAAGACCAAGTACTTCCTGTAAAGTAGCCCATTTATGAATACCTACATATCATTCTATCTGATCAATAGAAACCACACTAGGATCTCAAATAAATTCCATCAAGAAATATGTCACATCTTTATCCAAAGGTCATTTATTTTCAAGATTTCTAATTTGAGTAACGCCAAGATTTTGTTTGAGCTTAAGTTGATTGATAGGGATAGCAGTTTCTTCACTAACTTCTCTCAAAGCAGTCTTTTCTATTGGTTCATCTCCTTGGATCTTCCCTTTGGGAGCAACCCATTCGATTTTCCCAGACAAAGCATGTCTTTTGATCAGAAGATATTGAGGCTCTTGTTGTTTATCGAGATAATAGACAATACCTCATGCACTTTGAATAACTTCAGCCATTACATTCGAAAAAAAAATAAATTAACTAATAAGTGATTTCAAAAAAGGTCGAGTAACATCATTACGCAAAAGATCAGCACTTTGTGCGATATGTGGAGCTGCTATACGAGAGGATTTTTGTAAAAATTGTTGGCTATCTGGATATTGTGCAACATAGGTAGAAAAAGGTTTTTGAACGGTAATCGTTTTTTTGAGTTTATTTAATTCTGCAGTTGCTAAAGAAGTTTCATGGTGTTTAAGAATATCCTTTTGTAAATCCACAGACTCTTTTTTTAGCTGACCAGTTTCCTTATTCTCTTTACGTTCTTTGGCTAATAATGGATCTTTTTTACCTTCAGGTGTCTTTGGAGCCAAAATAATATTTTTGAAATCTTTCAATGAATTTGCAAGCTTACCAAAAAAAGAATCTGATTTTTTTTCTGGTATTTTTTTCTTTTCTAGAGTATTCATACCATCAAATAAAAATTAAAATTCTAATTTAAAGTACTCAAAAGTTTCCCCATGATGCTTACATTTTTTTTATAATCTACTCTTGTAAGTCCAATAATAGAAACTACTCCATCATATCCATCCATTTGAATTTTGGCATACAGACAGGATATTACAAGTCATTCATCGTCAATAAACGTATAATACATTTGATTTTTTTTGAGCATCTTACTATCGATAAATTTCACAATTCTTTTTTCTTCTACGAAACTAATTAAGTCTTTAGTAGCTTTGTATTGATCCATAAATTCCTCTTTGAGCAAATTATTATATTCATCTGGATCAGATATGTTCTTGCCACATAAATCAAAACTTGCAAGAAGTCTTTGTGCTTCGTCAGCTTTGATAGTGTTCAGCCTAGAATAGTGTTTATATTTGGGGTTTTTAATTTCATTCATAAATTCTCCTCATTTTATTTTTCGCTGATATAAGCCAACTAACAAACTTTTTAGGAATTATTCTGCTTTCTCAAGGATGGGAATTACTTTAGCCCCCCATCCTTCAATCCGTCCAGGTAATCAGCCCATAACTGCATCATTTTTTTACGCTCTGCCAGATGAGCTGTCCTGTTATATGCCCTACCATTAGGGTCTTTAACTGCATGTGCAAGCTGGTGTTCAATAAAAT
>JBAXSM010000001.1:0-68906 GCA_037130715.1 Candidatus Absconditabacteria bacterium | reverse complement strand
TACCGACTTCCAGTAATTGTTATTGTATAATATCGTTTAAACATATTACGTATTCCATGTAAACTAAATTTAAGGTTTATTTTTCCAATATTTGACATTAATGATGCAACAAATGTTGTAATAAATGTAAAAAATACCATTTGAATAATATTATCTAAAATAATATTTCCGGTCTTAAAATGAGATAAAAAATTATACAAAACAATGTATCGATTGTTATATGTTAAACACGTTTCTCAAAGAAGATGAGACAATAAGCCTTATTACAGATCTTTCTAATCTCTTAGAAAAACATGAATTAACAATAAACAAAGAAGACAAAGAACCATTTTACAAAGAAAATGACAATTTTCTTGTAAGAGATTATATTATTTACAATGCATATAGAATTACTAAAGAAATTGAAGTAAAAGCGATTGTATCTTTTACAGAAAATGGATATACTTCAGCAAGATTGTCTACACTAAGTCCTGAAGTACCAGTAATTGCATTTACAAAAATTGATGAAACATATAGATACATCAATATGCTTCGAGGTGTTAGAGGATATAAAATTTCTCAATCATTTAATTATGAAAATCTCAAAAGAGTTGGAAAAGAAATGATTAGAATTATTTTCAAAGGAAATATTTCTTTAGATGACAAGATTATTATTGTACAAGCAAATGAAATAGTAAAAGATGAAAAAACAGGTATGATCAATGGTCTTGAATTATATAAATTCAAAAACATCTAGTTATTTTACTCTATAGCTAATACACATGGATCTCAAAGTCTACAATTGAGAAAAATTTGAAAGAACCGCACGACGATATATAGGATTTTCTGTTGTATTTATAAGCTGTATTGTACTTTCTCTTTTGAATCAAAATATTGTAGGAGCCTTGGTTTTGTTTTTTATTTTAGGTGCGTATTTTTATTATAGTACACTATCAAATCAAACAATAAAAATACACATTGATAGCTCATATATCATAATAGATAAAAAATCTCATCCTTGGTCAGATTTCACTTCATATACATTAGAAATAGAGAAAAAAAGTAACAATATCAAAAATATTGTCCTTATTTATCCTAAATGATACACAATTTATACAATAAAAGACAAAGAAGATACTATCAAAGAATTTAGCAAAGAATTAGATCAATATATTCCTTTGGTAAGTGAATATAATCAGTCTTTATTAGAAAAAATAATTAGACTTTTAAAGTTATAGAAATAGTATATGTCATCTAGATTGGTCATAAAAGATGCCGCACGACAGTTGATCGGAAGATGAATTAGTGCGTTATTTTGATTTATTACTATCAAAATCATGACACCGTATCTTGGACCTCTAAGATATGGAGATTATTCTACAATTCTTAAATATTTTGCAATTTGGACAGCTTTGGCAGATCTTTGACTCTATGTCCTTGCTGTCAAAAGATTAGGAGTGATCAAAGACAAAGATCCTGATCCAGAACAAAAACAACTCAAAACAGAATATGGCAAATTTGTAGGAACAAGAGTGATTATTATGGTTGCTATTTATACAATAGCTATCGTTGTTGCATATTTATTGCCTGTATATACTTCAAATCCATATCTTATTCGATGACTTCCATTAGGAATGATTTTTTCTGCAAGCGTTATGTTTGCTGGAATTCAACAACTTCCTCTTCAGTTATTTTGGAAAATGGAACAGCTCAGCATCACTCTTATAACAGCAAGAATTTTTCAAATTTTAATTTTAGTTCCTGTTGTATATATATTTTACAAAACGCCTGACTTCTCTCATCTTAGTACATTTAGTATTATTGCATTTTGTTTAATTCTATTTTCTGTTGTAGGAAGTGGTATAGGACAAAACATAGAAATTCATCTAAGGGCAAATAGAATTCTTCCACTTCGTATTATATTTGATCGATCTTTTACCAAAGCTATTATCAAAGAAAATCGAAAATATGGAATATCATACTTCTTAAGCAGTTTTCATACCTTGATTGTATTGTTATTCTTGGGATGGTTTTTTCCAACATCAGGAGGTAATGATTATGCATGAGTTTGGGCGTTAGCCTTATCTTTAATAGAAATTTTATTGATTATTCCAGGAGCATTAGGAAATAGTTTGCTCCACAAAATAGCATCTTACACAGAGATAAACAAACGTAAAAGTATGTGAAGTTTAATGTTGATGGTAGTCTGGATTTGAGGAATTGCAGCTATCAATTTTGCTGTATTCGCTACGCCAATAATCAAATTTATCGCTGGTGAAAAGTTTTTATGAACATATGCAAATGCCCTCAATCGATGATCCAATCAGGTTCTTCCTTTTTTAGGTATTGTTCTGTTTGCAAGTTTTATTAAACAGGTTTATAACTATCTCTTTGTAGCTGTAGAAAAACAAAATTTCCTACTTCGAATCAACTTATTTGGAGTAATAATTGGGACATCTTTATGAGTACCTATGATTCAAAAACGATGATTAGCATGAGGCGCAGCGACACAACTTATGATAGAAATAATGTTTATGATCTGATGATTTCGAATTGCACAAAGTCACAAAATACAAGTAATATTTGAAAATAATCTCTTATGAAAAGTTATTTCTATCTTAGGAATTACAGGGATCATAGGGTATATTATAAATTATTATATAGTCTTTTCTGTATGGTGATTCCTCGGAATAGCGACAGTATTCAATGGATTGGTGGTACTAGTTTCATTACCTACACTCAAAAAAATAGCCAGAAGACTTGCTATAGAAAACTGAGAAAATGAAGAAATAACAATATAATTTATCATCTCTCCACAACAAAAAATGTTTATTATATACGCCTGTTTCAGTATTTTCTTTGGGATGATCTTCGGATCATTATGATCTGTGTTATTAGAAAGATTGCAAGACAAACAAGATTGGAAAACCATAAAAAGCATACTCATTGGTCGTTCTCAATGCCCCAAATGTGAACACACACTTGGACGAAGCGAATTGATTCCATTAGCAAGCTATATTTTTCAAAAAGGAAAATGTAAACACTGCAAAACACATATTAGTTTAGAATATCCTATTTTAGAAATTGCTTCAGCATTAGTATTTTTTGTAACATTTCGAGCACTTTATCATACAAACACAAATATTATTGTGCTAAACGAGATTCCTAAATTGATTTTTTGGATAGGTACAAACTGGCTTTTGATGTTATTAATTATCCATGATATCAAAAAATATGAATTACATATGTCGATTCGAATACTCCTCATGATTCGAATTCGATGACGACAAAGTACAGGTCAGATAGGAAATCTAAAAGAAGCTGGTATTGGATTATTTATATGTTTATTGTTTTTCTGAGGAATATATCTATTTGGAAAACGATATGTATCCAAAAGATTCCATTCAAACGAAGAGTGATTTGGACAAGGAGATATTTTTATTGGAGCCACATTATGAAGTTTATTTTCTCTTATTGGAGCCACAAATCAGATAGAAATAAGTTGGATAATGGGAATCAAGATTGTTTTGATATTGGTTATATTGGCTTGTAGTATTGGTATTTTATATTTTATTGGAGCATATTTTTTTGATACTAAACAAAAGAAAAAAAATCAAGACGACACTATTCTAAATAAACGAATACAAACAAATAGAATAATTCCATTCATTCCATCGCTTATTCTTGCTTTTTGGATTCTATTGTATAAAGCTAATCTATTGTTGAGTTTCGTGTTTTAGTTTTTTGATATTCATGCGAAAATCTATAAGAACTGGTTTCTTGGGATCAATCACCATTGGTATTCATATATGGATTCTTTTCCAACTTTTTTTTCAACACGATATACTTGCGTCTATACTTTGATTGTTAGTTTTTTTTGTTGTATTCCATTTTTTATACTTAGATATTTATCAAAAAGATAACAAAAAAACCCTTCTGGTATTTCTTATAATTTCGCTTCTTGAAGTTATTGCTTGTCGTCTTGTTGGGTGAGATATAATGATTTGATGACTATATGTAATGAATATAACTATACTATATTTAGGACTTGCTTTAGAAAGCACAGCAAACGAATCTATTATATTTAAATCTAGAGAATATTTTCGAAGTGGAGGGTATATATTTACGATGTGAATGACGATAGCATATAGCTTATTTAGTATTTGATTGTATAATAACTTTCCTTTTTCTTGTACTGATTTAAGCAACAAGTCAAACCAAGTTATAGAAATATTCACTAAACCAATGAATATATCTCGACTTGGAAAACAAGATACAAGCAAGATTCTCAGTGAAACCAAAGTGAAAGATTTACTAACTGTTGGAAAAATATTAAATATTGAAAGTGATATCAAAGGAATTCCAGCACTAGAAACATTTAAAAATCGAAAAAATGATCTTATTACCAAAACCATAAATGACAACAAAGAATTGAACCAAGGAATTTGTGAATACTCATTAAATAAATTAAATGACAAAATTAAAAATCCTGGATTTCAAATATCGGTAGTGCTTTTGATGGTTGCGATAAGCTATCCTTTTCTTAGAATTGTAATCCAATTAATGTCACTTATTTGATTTGTTTTGTTTACAATAATGAAAAAAGCAAAAGTATATACTATCCAAAAGATAACGACAGAAATAGAAAAAATTTGATAAACTTTCGGCTTCAAGTCAATAAATTTTCTATTGCAATATTCAGACATCTTACTATAAAAGAATATATTTTAATTATTTCCCTATTACTATGAAAAAACAATATAAATTTCTCGGCGGATTGCTTGCTATTGTATGTTGTGTAAATTTTGTTTGAGCACAAAGCTTAAGTAATTTAATGGATAGTTTGGGAACAAGCATTACTTTTTGATATTCAAATAGCAAAAAAATAACTATTAAAAGTATTGGAAGTGGTAATATAATTACTATTGAATCACCATTAGTAAAAGATGATTTAGGAAAAAGTATTACATCTTATACAGTAATGTACAGCCAATACCCTCTCACAGATATCTTAGAAAAGACAGATCTTTTAAGTCAAACAAAAGAGACATCAGTTGAACTTACTGGATCAAATGATCCATTTACAATTGATGTAACCATAGATAATCCAGATATAACTAAAAAATATTATTTTTTCGTAATTCCTAAGGATACAAACAAAAATTTCGGACAAATTTCAAATGAAGTATGGGTAAATCTAGCTAATTGAACAAAATGAGAAGCTGGAGATGTAAATGGAACGCCAGATACCACACATGCCGCAGCAACCGTTGATATGTCATTGGCTCATATTAGTCATACATTAAATGGAAAAACTATAACACTTACTTGGAGCGCAATAGCAGGAAGCAAAACAATAGAAATTGATGTTATGAAACCAGGAGAAAGCTTATTCACAAAAGCTAAAACAGTAAATATGAATGATGAGAAATACATATATACAGCAGATAAAAATGGAGAATATACCTTTAGATTTATAGCAGTTGATTGTCAACAATCAATTAACTATACGCTTACTATGGAAGGTTTAACTGAAACACCAGCAACACCTGAAACACCAGCAAAAATTACAAAGGTTCCTAAAACAGGACCAGCAGAAAATGCTATTGTTATAGTAATAGTAGCTCTTCTTATGTATTTTGGATACAGTAAATTATACAAAAAAAATAAATAAATTTTGGTACTTATATTCTCGATGCAAAAAAAATATATCTTCATTTCAATGTTATTGTTGGGCCGAATTGCGGTGATTTTTGTGTGAACCAAAAATAGTAGACAAACAGAAACACCTATAGAACAACCAAAAACCACAAACGAAACGATAACAACCGGTGAAAACACGACAGGTTTTTTGGACACAAGCAAAGAAAAGAAAACAAAGGTAGCTTCAGACTTAGAAGTTTTAAAGAGAATTTATGAAAAAAATAAATCAGACGATATTTTGAAGCAAATTATTGAAAAACAAGCACAAAACTATCAATTCAACGAAGCTATTGAAAACATAAAACAACTAAAAAATCAAGAAAATGGAATCGATCCACAGCTTTCAATTTATATTGCAATAAATAGTTCTGCTGTTAAAGTTTGAGATCCCCAAAGTATAGACACAATCATGGAAATTGTAAACACATACAAAAACCAATGAGTAATTGATGCTGATGATGTAATTTTTTATCAAGGACTCAAAGAAATTTGGAACGAAAATTACAATCAAGCACTTCTAGATCGAGAAAAAATACAAAAAGAAGAATACAAAACCACAATTGATGCATTCAAAGATGCAATCAATAATCACAAAAATGAAAAATCTATTCCACCAGAATACACAGATGGTCTAGTTGCACTAACGGCTCTCAAAAATTGATATTTCACTATTGCAAGAAAAATTGCAGTAGAATGTATCAATAAAAATGAAAAATATATTCTTCCTTACCAAATTTTAGCATATTCTCATTTTTTGAGCAATAACCGGGAAACAGCAATTGAGTATTTTCTCAAACTTATAGATTTTGATCAAAACAACAAAGATATGTATAATTTCTTAATTTGAACATCCTATTATCGAAAATGAGATTATAGCTCATCAAGTGTATATCTTAGCCAAGTTCAAAAGACAAACCCAACAGATACATTGAGATATTTAATTCAAGATTATATACAACTCAAAGCAAACGACAAAGAAAAACAAATCCGAACAATATTAGCCAAACAAAATGATATTAGTCCTTCAGATTTTTCTCTCTATTTTTATACTATTTTCTATAAATCATATTTTTCTATAGATCAAGCAACTATAGAAACTTATAAGGAGCTATCTAGTATATTTCTCCAAAACTGTGAAGATAGATTCACGGGAAGCGATGTATGTCTCTATGGAAAATTAGGGAAAGCTACATTAGAAAATACTATTCAAGCAAATGAAGCTGAATATATTGGACTCGCAGAACGTTACAAAATGAGTTATATATATCATATTTTAGGAGACTATTTTACAAAAAATAAACAAACAAAAAAAGCAGAACAAGCATATGCAAAAGCAATTGCATTGACGGAAGATTGAAAAGAAAAAGAGATTGTGAAAGAAAAATTAAATCAAATTACTCCTTAATTGGTGGAGCTAAACGAATAAAGGCGTCATACCAATAATACGCAAAGAAAGCTCTAATAAAACTACTCATATAAGCACTAGCAATAATCAAAACTAAGAAAAGCATATAAACAAATATTTTCACATACCAAAAGGAAATTGCATTATATACGATAGCTAAATGAATAAGTAACAAAGGTAACCCTATAGCCAAAAGTAAGTTAACAGAAAAACTAAACAAAAGCCGTGTTTGCATTCTCATGTATTTTGTAGTAGATTTCAACGATGAAGATGTTAAAGCAAAACTTTTTTTGAGAGACTCATAAAGAGGCAATTTATGAAGGACAATAAAATATCTTGTATATACTTTAAATTTATTGACCGTAGTCATTACAAATAGCCAACACAAAAAAACAACAAACAAGGGAATACTCCTTGAACCATCAAGAAGAAATGTTTTAAATGCCACAAAAAAGAACGTCACAGAAGAAAATACAGCACAAACAAATCAGAATTCAAACATAGGATAAAAACAAGACCATGAAGCGCGTAGACTATCACGAATACTTTTTTTATGGTGAAGATAATGAATAACGGCGGCTTGACCTATAGGATATACAACAGAATATAACAAAAACAACACAATAGTAACAATAATAAAGACAAGAACTACATGATGACTATTGATTTGTTGAATGAGAAATTGAGGAATTTTTCAAAGATCAGATCATTTCTGAGCATATTGAACAAAAAGTTTATTTGTATTTAAAATAATCAACAACATAACAATCATTGAATGGAAAAATGTAGTCAAAAAGGTTATTCTGACAATATTAGGATCAGATGCCATCTGATCTATAGAACTATGAATAATCGGTTTGTGTGTATGCATGCCATCAGTTTACAAAAGAGACCCCAAAAGAGCAAGACTTTTTTGCAAACTTTTGCATTTTCTCACAAAATAAGTATAATATAGGGGAGTAAAAGATGATTTATCATTCACCTCTAAAACAGGAATGGCAAAACCACAAAAAGACCGAGAAAACAAAAATAAACCCAAGGAAAATGGAGAAAAGAATTTTCCCAAAGAAAAAAATGATATTTCAGGAAATGTTGTGAAAAAAATCACAGAAGCTTTGACGGAATTCAATAAAGAAGATAAGGTTGAATTACAAGAAAGATTTGGTGATGGGCCTTTTTTGGAGCAACTTCGAAAATATTTTCAAGAAAAATATCCAAGTTTATTAGAGGAGATTGAAAGCAAAGAAAAATTAAATATTTATGTAGAAAATCTTCAAAACAATGGATTTACCATAAATAATTTGGTTAAAAACGCAAAATCATTTGATGAATCGTTTAAAGAATCTGACAATGAATATAACGTCACAGAAAAATCACTCAAAAAACTCAAAGAATATTGCAAAGATGAAGAAGATCGTCTTCCTCCAGACATTTTCAATAAATTTGCTAGATTTTCAAAAATAGATACAACACCAGTGTGAATAGATTCTGATAGTAAAATCAAAAAAGCATCAGATCTCAAAAGAGAGCGAAATAAATTTTTAGAAAATGAAGGTATCGAACTCAAGGAAACCCAAAAAGACGAAATGTCCAAAATAATGAATCCTAAATATGCACCCACAACCAGACTTCTTGTCTCTGCTTCTATCAAAAAACTCAAAAAAGAGCTCCCAAAAGAACTTCAAGATGATTTCAAAAAAATATTTCCTTTGCCATTGACGATAACAAGTACCATTCAAAATCTTAATGATCTCAAAAATCAACGACTTATTTTTTTACAAGCACATGAAAATAAAATAGACAAAGATCTAGCGAAAAAGCTGGATAAAATCAAGGTTTTGAATCAAGATATGTATGAAGAATTTGAAAATGAAGGTATAGCACACAAAAAAGAAAGAAATTTCTCTGAACAAGAACAAGAATTTAGAATTGTTTTCAATAAACTCGCTACTCGCCAACTTTTTGATGATCTTAACAAAAAAAATATCATCATAGAAGAACAACTAAAAAATGTATGAGAAGTGTTTACTTGATTTCCTCCTTATCTCAATGATGTTTTCAGTAAATATCCATACAATGAAAATCAAATAAAAACGAGTGACGCCTCATTTTCTTCTGATATACAAAAAATAGACGAAAAAATACAAACACTGGAAGAATCCACTAAATCACTAAACACAGATGAAGAAAAAACACCAATTTTTGATAAAATAAAAGTATTTAAAAAAGAAAGAAATACGCGTAAATGGATCGCTTACGCAAAACACATAGCAACTCAAAATAAAGAACTATGAAATGCTATAGAAAAATTAGTACATAATAATTTTGATACAAGCAAGATAGAAAAATGAGACCAAAAAATAATTCTCAATAGTTTGGTCACCAAAAAATTAGAAGAAATAAGTAAAAATTGAACAGCTGAAGCTTTGGGAATTGATAAAGATAGGTTTACAGATATGATGAAAGACTTGTTTGATATGGATAAAAAAGAAATAACCATACCTAGTCCAAATGGAGATATTATATTTGATTGTCCAGAAAAAAGTTTTTTTGGCGGCCCTTTAATAGAGGGATTAGAACTCGGTGCAAAAGGAGCAATACTCTCAGATGAAGACAAAAAAAATCTTCCACTAAACCTCAAACTTCTTCTTACTGAAGATAACAAAGATTTTTTTGAAAAGAGTCCTATTTTTGAAAATTTATTCCAAGAATTTGAAGATAAAAATGGAACACAAACACTAAATGACGGATATTTAGTGCGTTTAAAAAACAATAAAGGAGAAACTGTAGAAGGATACCTATCGAACTACGCACCAAACCCAGATGAATGAGAAACAACCAACAAAAAACAAAAAAACATAACAAGAGAAAACGAACGATATTTATATTCCAAACCAATTACTAGACCAGAAGACAAGAGAGAATGAGTTCTCTGGAAAAATGAAGATATGGTAAGTATTAAATGATCAGAAACAAAAAATTATGATATAGAAATTCTTTCAAGAGAATTAAATGTAAACGGAAAAGCTATTGGTGGATTATTATTTGGTGCAACCGTAGGTCAATACTCTGAAGAAAATAATATTGATCCTAAACAATCCAAAAAATTGGAGGCAAGTTTCGATGCATTAGAAGAAAAAGATATTTACAAAGATTATACCAAAAAAATTGAAGAAACCACAAAAACAAACGAGGACAAAGAAGATAAAGAAAAATCTGATTTTGCTAAATTTATGAAGACCTGGAAAAGCTTAAGTGGCTACCAAACAACGGAAGAACCTAAAGAAAACGAAGAAAATATGTATTGATTTGAAAAGGGGGCAAAGTTAATGATCCCATATTTTGAAAGTGCATTATATCCAAACAAATGAGAAACCCCAGCTTTTTTGGGATTAGAAATTACAAAAATCAATAGAGATAAAAAAATATTTACAGTAAAAATAATGTGAGGAGAGGGTAATTTATGAGGAAATGAATGAAAAACAGTTGATCTAGATCTAACTGAAGAAGGATTAAAAAAGATTTGATCCTCTTTTGGAAACAAAGAAGTATATAAACTTCCAAAAAACACGGAAGAAAATCCAAATAACTTAGTTGATATTTTAGAAAAAGCTAATATTGAAAGTTTAGCTCCATCTAAATATTTCAAAAATATCCAACGAAAAACAGATAAATGGAACAAACAAGTAGGAGATAGTAATGAAAATATTCAATATTTTGGAAAAACAGAAATAGCTCCTGGAGAGGTAATGGACGAAAAACCAACCATGGAAACACTTTGTAAAGTTCAATATCATCCTGGAAGACAAAGACCTTATACAGTATCTATAAGTGAGAGAAATTGAAAGAAAACAGAAAAAATAAAAACAGAAATGGATCATACCAATTTCATACTTTTTATAACAAGTAAATGACTCTCACCAAAAACCACACCTGAAATAGAAGAACAAAAAAAAGCTGCAGATTGACCAGAAGCAAATCCACCAAAGAAACTTCCAATTAGTATATCTAGTATATCTGGATTTATATCTAGTGTAAGTAAAAAAATTACAGAAAATATGAAAAAATATCAAGAAAAACAAACAGAAGATTTCACGGAAGCAATAATGATAGATGGAAAACTTATGACCAAATTAGCCTCTATTATGCCTACCGATAAACTCAAAGATGCTTTTGGAAAAGTAGGAAATGAATATTTATGACAAAGAGATAGTAAGGTTTGGAAAAAAATTGAAGATCGACAAAACTTTTATATCAACGATCCAGATTTTGGATCAGAAAAATTACGAGAAGCTAAAATCAGACCATATTTGGACGGAAAGCTTCCATTCAAAGACCAACGACAAGCTGCTGGTATGCTTTTGGCAACAATACAAAAAGGTAAAGGTCCATATAGTAGAAACACAGACTGGGCTGGTAAAGGAAAATGGATAAAAATTCTTTTTGGGGCTGGCCACCAACAAAGATATTTAAACATGAAAGAAAAACTTCAATTAGAACTAGAACAATGAATAAATATTAATGGACAAACTTGGGCAAATAACCTACAAAATGAAATTTTAAAATTAGAAATGAAATATATAACTCACGTGATCGATGGTAGACAACTGAGAAATGACGACACACCAGAACTAGAACACAGATTCTCCAAAAAATTTGCTTCAGAATTAGAAACCAAAAGTAATGAATTTTTCAAAGGAGAAACAGATGCTGCGTATGGAAAAGCTAAAGATATAAGTTCAGAATTAGCGAGATTTGAGTATTTTAGACTTTTGGCAGATAGACCACAACAAGCTATTGCTAATTTAAAGATTTTTGCAGAAAAGGCTGTAACAAAAAGTCAGTGGAAAACATTTGAATCAATGGTTCTGACAGGAATGTTGTCTGGTGTATTTTATAGCATGACACAAGAAGATAAAAAAAGATTTATAGAAGAACCATGTAGAACTATTGGTTTCTTGCCAGGACTTCTCATAAGACAACCAAATCATCATCATAAAATAGAAAAATTATTGCGTTTTGCAACTGGTAAAAAAGTAATGTTTGGTGAAAAATTAGATAAATCTTATGATCCAAATAAATTTAATTTTGGTGGTATGGAAAGTACAAATCAAATCAAAGATTTTGTAAATCGAGATAAATGATTTAATAAACGATATCGTGAAAATTGAGATACTGTAAAAAAGTTTGTATCTTTAGAAGGAGGTAATACAAATAACAAAAAATTAATAGAAGAATATGAAAATCCATCTACACCAAATGATATTAAACAAATATTAGGAGATCTTATAGACAAGAGTTTAGAAAAAAATGAAAATTTAGATAAAGAGGTAAAAGAAAATAGCAAAAGTTTACAACAAAATATATTAACCAGAAATCAGAGTACAATAGATGAGGTTATTTCGTTCAAAGACGGTTCATTTAAAGGAAAAGATAAGGATGAAATTCAAGCATCTATAGATACTCGAATAGAAATTGGAAAAAAGATTCCAAAAGAAAAAACAGAAAATAAGGGAGATATTGTTTATATTCTCAAAAAATTCACCAATCGATTTGAAGGAAAATGATTTGGTGAAGAACAAAAAAAACATCTTGTTAGACTTTTCAAAACAGTACAAGCAGAAAAAATAAAAGGAAATGCAAAAAGTGCAGACCAAATTCTTTGGTATTGAATTGTAGGAAAAATAATTAAAAATTCATGAACCGGACAGGTTCCCGATGAACTGAAAAAAGGAATTTGAGCATTTAAAGAATTTTTCGAAAATAATATTGATAGTATTTTAACAGAAGAAGTTATAAGCAAAGGACTTGGACCAAATTGTTTAGATTCATTACAAAAAGATCCATTTGAAGTAGCTCCTTGGGCTGAATATGTAAAAATAACACAATATAGAAAAGGATACCAATCTGATCTTTCTAAAGAAGAAAAGGATGATCAAACCAGAAAAAAAAGAGATTATGATTTAGATAATAAATATATCAATAAAGAAATATATGATATTGCGAAAAGACTTGAAGAAGGTGATTATGGAGTTCCAAATACATTAAAAGAAATGTATGATCCGAAAAAAGATGTTTTATCTACAAAAAAACAACTCGAACAAACACTTAGTAAAAATGCAATACATCTTACAAACCATGAAGCAGTAGCTAAATGATTGAAAAAAAATACTAATATATGAACAGAACCAAATGAAGAAGAAATAGCTGAATTAGAAGAAGAATGATATAATTATTAATATAAAAAACCCACCAATGTGGGTTTTTTATATTATTCTCAATTACTCGCTTTCACAAATCCCCTTGATATTGATATAAAGATAGATATAGAATAAATATATAGATAATTTAATCTATAAAAAAAGAATCACATTAATGATAAAAGTCTGAACCGTAAAACGATTCATATTTCTCTTCGATTATATATCGAGAATTTGTAGCCCATGCAAAACTAAGTATCACATATAGACACAAAATCAGGTTTCGCCCCCTGATTTTTTTTATACTTTGATAAAATAAGTATGAACAAGATGTTATGAATTATTTGACTCACAGGAGGTATGTTTTTGGCAAACAACACAAGCGCACAAGAGCTTATTAAAAATTTATGAGACAAATCTTGTAATTTTAAAACAACTGAGACACAAAATGAAATTAAAGAAACACTAAATGAGTATAAAGCATATGAAAAAGAGAGAAATGAATTATTTAAAGATATAGAAAATAATGAAGATATATTTAAAAAATTAATTGACTCTTGTATAAAGAAGATAGATCCAGAAAAAGCAAAAGACATAGATATTCAAAAACTTTTATTTTATATGTATTGTGACTGTGAATTTGCAAATATTAAAGTGCCAGAAAAATTAAAAGATTTACTATATGAAAGTAAACCTCGAATTAAAAACGACAATAAAAATTCCTAATATAAAATTTTATTCTCAAGTACTTGCTTTCACAAAACCAAAAAACAATGGATGTGGATGTTGTAAACATGACTTAAATTCTGGATGAGCTTGTGTTGCAAGATAAAATGGATGAGCTTTGATTTCAATAAACTCCACTAAATTACCATCAGGCGATATTCCTCCAAATACAAACCCATACTCAAGCAAAACGTGATGATAATCAGGATTAACCTCATATCTATGCCTATGTCTTTCTGTAATATGTAATGGTCAATTTTCGGTAATTCATTGATCTTGTGAATATAGGCTATGTACCGTAGTCCCAGGAGCTAAAATTGCAGGATATGATCCCAATCTCATAGTTCCTCATTTTTGAAGAATATCTTTCTGTTCTTCCAAAAAATCAACGATCGGATGCGGAGTATTAGCATCAAATTCTGTGGAGTTTGCTTTTTCAAGACCACAAACATTTCTTGCAAATGAAATTGTAGCAATTTGTAAACCAAGACAAAGTCATAAATACGGAATTTTATGTCTTCTCGCATAATCAGCAATATTAATCATACCTTCAATTCCCCTGTTCCCAAATCACCCTGGTACCAAAATACCCTGAATTCACAAAGATTCCAAATGTTCAGCCAATAATAATTCTCGATCTGCTCATTCATATTGTTCTGTGTCTATCCAATGAATATGTATTTTAGTATCATTTGCAGAACCAGCGTGTTTCAATGATTCCACGACACTAATATACGCATCATCAAGTGCTGTATATTTACCAGCAATTGCAATATTTACCTCTTTATTTGGAGCAAGTAAACGATGAACACGTTGTTTCCAATCAATTAAATCACAATTTGCAGGTTTTCCAAAAAATCTTTGACTGACAATATTATGTAAATTTTGATCAGCAAAAGCTAAAGGAACACTATAAATACTCTTTTGATCACGAGCTTCTATAATATGATCATTATCTAAATCTGAAAACATAGCAATTTTTTGTTTGAGATCATCAGTAAGTGGAACATCTGTTCTACAAACCAAAATATTTGCATAAATTCAAAGTTCTCTTAATTTTATAACAGAATGTTGTAAAGCTTTTGTTTTCATCTCGCCAGAAGTAGACACATGCAAAATTGGCACAACATGGACAAAAAGCATATTTTCTTTACCAAGTTCTGCTCTTAGTTGTCTCAAAGCTTCTATAAAATGAGGTCATTCAATATCTCAAACAGTTCCACCAACTTCGACAATAGTAATATCAGAACCTTGTGAAACCTCACGAATTCTATCTTTTACTTCATTTGTGACATGTGGAATAACCTGGACAGTTTTTCCCAAAAAATCACCTTTTCTTTCTCTAGTAATTACTGATAAATAAATTTGACCAGTAGTTACACTACTTTTTTTTGTTAATGATTCATTAATAAATCTTTCATAATGACCAAGATCTAAATCTGTTTCAAATCCATCATCAGTCACAAATGTCTCACCATGTTCAAATGGTGACATTGTACCAGCATCAATTTGTAAATATGGATCGAGTTTCATCATCGTCACACGATATCCAGACAATTTCATTAAAGTACCCAAAGACGCAGCTGTAATTCCTTTTCCCAAACCGGAAATCACACCACCAGTTACTACGATTAATTTCATGAGAAAAGAAATAAACAAATAAAAAAAATCTGTATGCAATTCGAGAGGGACCAAAGTCACATTCAAATCGGCATCACAGACAACAGACAATTAGTGGAGCCACCTAAAGATATTTTTTTGAAATTTATTTGCAATCGAATATGTAAGATTTTTTAATTTTTATTAAAACTAGCGAGTGGCGGGACTCGAACCCGTTACCTCTTCCTTGGCAAGGAAGCGCTCTAGCCAAATGAGCTACACCCGCACAATCAGGCACCAAAAATAGTTATATTAAATTTCAATAATTTCCACTTTAGAATCTTGATGTTGTTTTTTTACTTTACTTGTTACAAAAAAATCAGTAAAGGCCAATAAAGTAAACACAACTCATAAAATTTTAATTAAATCAGCTACAAATATTTGTTTAGTAATATCATTTAATAACACACCATCACCCAAAACAATCAAAGCAAGTCACAAAACAAACAAACTTACCTTACTTATTTTGAAATAAAAAGGATAAATACTAAAAAATATCAAAACATATATCAATGCTGCAGCCAAAACAATATAATATAATATATTTCGTTGAGCAAAACCTGTTTGTAAAATAACTTGTTGTCATACAAAAAGATATCCAAGATAGAACAAAAACAATACACAAACAAGTCCTATAACAATTCTTTTCAAAATATCTTTCATAATTATTCTAGTTGAAAATAAATAATAAACTAAATATAGTATTATAAAGCTAAATTTCAAGCAATTTTCTATTAATATAGTATTTAATTTAAATTAATTTTTTAAACATTTTTCGTTTATAAATTAAAAAAATAGAGTAATATAAAAAATTAATAATAATACTAAAGGATGTTTTTATTAAAATTGTTAATAAATAATAAATACTATATATTAACCTATTTTTAATAGAAATATAAACAATAAATATTTTGTGAATTTGTTAAAAACACCAACATTTATCTTAAAAAATGATATATATAGACAATATTTTTTTGTCCAGTTCTGACCACTAGTAATAAAAAAAAGCCAGTTATCTACTGACTTTATAAATTGTTGAAAACTATGATATATTGTTAAAAAAGATTAACCACCAATCTAACGACAGCATAAGAGAAAATACAAATCATAATACCAATCACAGAACCTATTAATGTTTTGGTTGAATTTTTCATTTTAGCATCATTTCCATTAGCGGTAATTAATCAAATTCCTGCATATACAAGCAAAACCATACAAACCAATCATAATCACATCCACAAATATTTATTAACCATTTGAATGGATGAAAAAAAACTAGATTCATCTCCAGAAATTTGAGTAGATGGAGTAATTGAACTAACATCTGCATTTCCTTCAGGATCAGGTATACTTAATACAATAGCATGAGCCATAGTAACAGTTGCTCCCAAAAATATAATACAAGAAGCTAAAAATTTTTTCATAAGAATATTTGAAAAAGTAAAATTTATTGATTTGAACTTCATCATTGTTGTCGAGAACCATTATTTGATTGATCCCCTACATTTGAGTTATTTTGTGTAGGTGTATCTACAACTGTAGTAGTTTGTTTTTGAACAACTTTACTTGGGTCTAAACTACTTATACCCAAAGAACTTACTAAATTAATTAAAGCAACACTAGACAAAGATAATAAAATTCCTACAAAAATATAAATCAAATTATTTTTAGCGTCTTTCACTTCGGCTCATTTAGAAGATTCAACAATCCACAACACTCAGTTATATAAAACCATAGTAATAGATAAAACTATAGTCATTCTAAGTAAAAATTTAGTAATTCTTACAATAAGAGGTGCTTGTGTTTCAGTAGAAATCATAGATACATCCTGATCTCCTCACAAAATCTTTTGACAAAAATCAGTCTTTGATCATACATATTTAGCGGCATCTATTTGTTTTTGTATATTTGCTTCACTAATTCGTTGTTTATTTACAAAACATCATTTACCAAAATTACTATTAACTCAAATTTGTGTAGATTCTTTAAAAACCTCATTTCCTACTGCTTCTTTGGTTGCACCTAAATCCACAAGTCATTCATGAGCTTTTGCTGGAGCAAACATAACTTCCATAATATCTTGAATAGCAAAAGTAGTCCCCAAAGACATACATAATCCAACCCCAATCAAAAATCAAATTATTTTTTTGTTCATACCAAACCAATAAAATTTAAAATTACAAGTTATTTAATAACATATCTGCTTCTTTATCTTCTTGTGCTTCTTGAGCAGCTTCTTGAGATTTAATATTGTCGATAGTATTTTGATATACAGGACTAGAATATGTTTTATCTTGATATTTTTGAATAATAGAAGTTTTTTTTGCATCATACTTTTGTTCAATTTCTTGAATTTTTTGTTCCTCTCTATGTAAAATATCATATAATTTACCAATTTGTCCTTCATCCATAATTGGTAAAAGTGAAAATCGAGATTGTTTTTCCTCTTTTCCGTCAATAGATTTAGAATTTAAGATCAAAGCAATCAAATCGCTGCGAGATTCAAGAGCAGTATCATCAATAGTATATTCCATTGCACTTGTTCGTAGTGTTTCTGGAAGTTGTTTGTGAACTAGGTCTAAAGAAGTCATAGGTAGAGAGAATAAATATAAATAGAATTGTTTAGTAGTGTTTTAATTAATTTCATCTAATTTTTTGGAAAAGAAATCATCTGCTTCTTGTTCTTCTTTTTTATGGTATTCATCGTTTTGTTGTTTTAATACAGGAACGCGACGCATTATTTTTTTCATACGATCAATCTCTTTTTTGCTTAGTGGTCTGGTATTTGTACCTACAGACCTAAATGAACCTAAACTATCCATATTACCATACAATAATAAATAAAACGTATACTATGCTGTTCTTGATTCCATAATCCAAGCAACTTGACTTGGTTCTACAATTTTTTTCTCAACCAATCTTTCAGCATATTTTTTGAGACTAAGCATTCCTGCAGACGAAGATGTTTCAATAATATTATGAAGCTGATCAATTTCTCTTTTTTTAATATTATTTTTGATAGCTGGTATATTAATCATAAGTTCATATACACCAATTCTTCATCCAAGGTTGTTTTTAACCAAAGCTTGTGATTGTATACCAACCAATGATTCTGCTAATCTATCAGAGATACTATCTTGAATTTCAGGTGGGAAAAATGAAATATATCTATTTACCGTATTTGCACATGAATTAGTATGCATCGTAGTAAATACCAAGTGTCCAGTTTCTGCCAAACTTAAAGCAGATTCTGCTGTTTCTCTATCACGGATTTCTCATACGAAGATAATATCTGGATCTTCACGCATTGCCGCCCTCAAAGCATTTGAAAATGACCAAGTATCATGACCAATCTCTCTTTGAGAAATAATACATTTATCTGGACTAAATAAAAATTCAATCGGATCTTCAATGGTAATAAGATTTTCTGTTCTTGTTTCGTTTATATATTGAAGCATAGCTACGATAGATGTTGATTTTCCTGATCCAGTAGGTCCAGTAACCAAATATAATCATTTTTTTACATTCAAAACATTTTTTTTGATACTTTCAGCCATATCTGCAAATAATAAATCTTCAATTTTTCTTGGAGCAGAGTTAATTTTTCTCATAACAGCACCAAGTCTACCTGTTTTGATAAATGCGTTTACTCTATAAGCTGTTCATGTTTTAGCTATATACGCAAAATCAGCCTCTTTGTCAGACATAAATTTATCAAATCTTTGTGGATTTCCCTCAAAAAGTTGTTTCATAAGGAGTTCCATAATTTCATTAGTTAGCTTTCCAGCTTGTTGTTCTCTAATGATTTCCCCATTCATTCTATACGCAATACTTTCTCCTCCAGAGAGGTGAAGATCAGAAATGTTTGGGTTTTTGTCGATAAGGGCAAGGATTTGCTCAACATCAATGCTTGTCATGTATACAAGATAATAAATAAAATACATAGAGGTCATAAAACTTACACACAAGTATATTCACAATTTATTTAAATGCAAATTTTTGCTACTATTTTTAACATTGATATTTCAAAGCAATACTGTATAGTAAATTCCGCTTTATTTTGATGTGAAAAATTTGATGTTATTCCCAAAAAAACGTATTCAGAACAGGAAAATTTGAGAAATAGAAACCTATAAATCATATGGAGATCTTATTTCTCCTAAAAACAAAAAAAACAAATTTATTAATTTTGTAATTACAATTTTGTGTATTTTGCTTATTTGAAGTTTTGGAAAGTATTTTTTGGAGGCAGCTCGTGTTTTGGGTGGAGCTATTACCAAAACCACAGTATCGGTAGTAAGTAAACAATTAGGGAAAAAAATGATCAGAGATGAATTTGGAAATATAAATATCATGTTTCTTTGATATGGAGGAGAAAAGCACCAATGAGGATATCTGGCTGATTCTATTATTGTAGCGTCACGAAATCCAGAATTAGGTGCCATAACAATGATTTCTACACCTAGAGATTTGGTTGTTTATAACAAAGAAGAGTCTGTTTTTGGAAGAGTAAATCAGATTTTTTCTAGGGCATTGGGTAGAAAATTAGAATATGCTACAGGAGCCAAAGCTATGTCAGATGAACTTACAAAAATAACTGGAATTACAATACCGTATTATGTTTTATTAGATTTTCAATGATTTGAAGATATTATAAACACACTTGGTGGTGTAGATATTAATGTAGCTAAACCGCTCAAAGATGTCACCTATCCAGATCGAAATCGTGGAATTATAACATTTAAGGTTAATTCTGGGATGAATCATTTTAGTGGAGATACGGCGTTAATGTATGCTAGATCAAGACATTCAACATCAGATTTTGATAGATCACTTAGACAACAACAAATCGTAAAAGCAGTAAAAGATAAATTAATTTCACAAATTCTTTCTCCTAGCAAGATCAAACAAATTTACAATGATTATACAAAAATAGTAAAAACAAATATATCTCTTGATGAAATGATAGGTTTAGCACAATATGCAGACAATATAAATCATATGTTTTCTTTTGGATTTACTACAGAATGTAGTATGTATGCATATAAATTATCACATCCAGGATGTTTTTTGTATACACCAAACAGAGATTTGTTTGGTTGAGCATCTGTTATATTGCCGATAGGTTCTGATAATATAAATCCTAATTTCTATGGATATACCCAAAATTTTGCTTATTATGTTGCACATAATCAAAAATATCTTATAGAAAACGCAAATATTGTGGTTCGAAATGGTATTGATAAAACATATACCAAGCAAGTGGGTATGAAAAATGACGGATATGCAACACAATTAGCGGTAAAACTCAAAAAATATGCATTTAAAATACCAAATGTAGAAAACGCTCCACAGATTACATCAGGAACTATCGCATATATTCTTTCTACAGGAGATATGGATGGAACTATTGAGAGACTCAAGACATTCTTACCAATAGATCAAATTATTAATGTAAGTGAAAATGAGGCTACCACAGGAAATGATCTATCAGAGAAACTCTATCAACAGCAATTGAGTTGAACAGATGTTATCTTGGATTTAGGAAACACATATCTCAATTATCTTCAGACAAAAACATTTGATTATTATAGATAAAAATAGTTAGCTTATGTTGTTTTATTTTTTGTGGACAGTAATATGCTCCCTCAAGAAGTGCTTGATAAAAAGCCAGTAATGTTGGCATATGCAAAGAGTATAGGTATTCCAATAGATAAAATTCAAAATGAACACTTGTTTCTTCAGGTTTTTGTTCATAAATCTTTTGCTGCAGACTATAAACATATTATGGACCACAACGAAAGGTTGGAGTTTTTGTGAGATGGTATTTTGTGAGCAGTTATCAACAAAATTCTTTTTTCTAAATATCCAGAGAGAGATGAATCAGATCTTACTTTATACAAAATAGCCTTAGTGAGGGAGGAAAACCTTGCAAATGTAGGTAGAAATATACATATCGACAAATATATTTTTATAAGCAAAGGAGAAGAAAAAACGCAAGGGAGACAAAAAAGTGCTATATTGGCAGATTGTGTAGAGGCTTTGATTGGATTTTTATATGTAGATATAGGAATAGAGGCAGCAGAAGCCTTTATTATAGATTATGTATATAGTCAAATAGACAACATAAACAAAGATCCCGTAAAAAGTTACAAAACCATGGTTCAAGAAGTTGTTCAAAAGACACATAAACAACTCCCTGTTTATCAGGATATTGAAGATCAAAAAGATGAAAAAGGAAATGTAACGCAATATAGATCAGAACTTTATGTTCTCGATCAAAAAACAGGAGAATGACTTGGAATCAACAAAAAGAAAGCACAAGAAGAGGCAGCTAAATCTTATTATCTTTCCTTAACTTCAGAATAGGTTTTGTTTTTGTTTGACAAAGACAGAAATCTCTTGATAAATATATACAAATCCGTAAAAGCAAAGCACATTTTATTTCGTATGGTAAGTCATGATCAAGAAGTTTTCAATTATCAAAAGATCTTATTTTTGGTTGGCATTAGGTGGAACCCTACTTGTAGCCGCATGGGCAGTATTTTTTAGCCAAATGAGATTCTCAGAAGAATTTACAGGTGGAGTCAAAATCAGTATTGCTGGTTCTGCTGACCAAGTTAAATTAAAACAAGATGTCGAAAAATACCTTATAGCAAATAACTACAAAAACAGTATTGTTTCTGTTGAAAAATGAGCTACTTTGGATCTTTCTATCAAGACAAAGGTAGAAACAGATGAAAAAGTGAATACACTTTCAACACAAATCAAAACAATGCTTCTAGATGGAAAATATATTACTTCTCCGGCAGATATCGTTTCTCAGTCAATTACAGGTCCTAGTGTAGGAGATTATATGCAAAAAAGTGCAAAAAATGCCTTGGTTGTAGGTCTTCTTTTGATGGCTGTATATATGATGTTCTCATTTGCAGGTATTAGAAAAGTGATTTCTCCAGCGGTTTTAGCAGGAGTTACTATCGCTACTATGATATTTGATGTGTCTATTCCGGCAGGTGCTTATGGATTGTTGATGTATTTCAATAGTACAGTAAATATTGATACAGTATTTATTATTGCGGTATTAACTAATATGGGATACAGTATTAATGATACTATTATCATCTTCGATAGAATTAGAGAAAATCTTCAACGTAGTAATGGTAAAAACACAGTATATGGAAATGTCTTTGATGCCAGTCTTCGAGAAACAATGAGAAGATCTTTTGGTACAGTGATGGCTATGTTGGTTGTAATTATTGCCATGTTTGTTCTTGGTTCAGGTGCTGTTAAAGATTTTGCATTTACTATTGGTATTGGTGTACTTGCTGGTTCATATTCTTCTATATTTATCGCAGCTCCATTGGCATATCTTCTTATGGGTAAGTTCAAAACTGAAAAGAAAATGATTACTAATCACGATTAATATATATTTCTCATATCTAAGAAGAGGGCTCTATGCTCTCTTTTTTTAAATTGTAAACACATAGGAATAAAATATAAGTAATTTCGAATCAATTAATGCCCCGCCGGCAAGGCGATAAAAAACATATATACTCCCTTTAATTATTCAAAAAACACCTATGTACCTCTATAGTAAAAACGACTATTTTCTCTTACGAAAACCTCGTGGAGTAGCAAGTACCTTCTGAGAAGAAAAATCAGTCTTAGATTGTTTTGATACACAATGAGAACTACAAACTTTGTATAAAACAACAGCAGATAATGAAATATTGTCTACTTATGTCGATATTTCTAAATATAATAAAGAAGAAGACCTTATTTGATTCCAAAACAACCAGATTACAAATTTCTCTCGTAAGCAAGAATATGGCTTACTCAATAGGTTAGATACACCAACAGGCGGTTTTTTATATTTTGCCAAGACAGCACAAGCATTCGCACAATATAAAGCCGATCAAAAACAAGGGAGAATTCAAAAAACGTATATTGCTTTTGTTGAAGGAAATCCTTGCTACAAAGACGAAAAAAAGCCCATAGACATCTATTTTCCAATTATGCATTTGGCCAGTAATCCAGAAAAAATGATCGTTGTTAAGTGATATCAGGATGAAAATAAATGAAGAGGAAGGAGACACAAGGGTAAAACTACCGTAGAATTGCTTAATTTTTTCCCAGAACAACAGAAAAGCCTAGTTAAGATAAGTATTTATAAAGGGATAAGACATCAAATTAGGGTACATTTGGCAAGTATAGGTGCTCCTATTTTGGGTGATGTTTTATACAATAAAAAGGCAAAAACATCTGATTTACAGCTTCGATCGGTATGATTTGAGGTAATATAAATTTTACTAGGTCATGATTGCTATCAGAGAAAATAAATCTCAAAACGGTCTAATATATACAAAACAAGCCACATAGAGAGCAAAATGATATATAGAAATATAGATAGCTCTCTATATATAGGGTAAAAAAGTTCACTATTTATATGAAATAGTGAATAAATATAATAAATATTTTGTGTGGTGTTGTATAGATTTCACTAGTTCTGTGAAATAGTGAAGAACTGTTTTTGGGATGGTGGGTATTTTTTTTGTTTTTGTAATAAAATGGTGTATAAAAATTCACTAATTTAGTGAAACAGTGAAATGCTCTTGATTTTTAAAATAAGACGATTATATAGGGGTATTCACTATCTCAGTGAACTTTCCACATAGGAAGTGTTTTACACTTTCTATTCCGCTAGCGCGGGATAAAATCGACGTTGAACTTCTTGTGGAAGTTCTGGCGTCTCGTTTTAAATTTTGTAATATGATATGCTTCATCCAGGGCGATATCTTTCAGAACAAATCAAAATCAGAGGCCGAACACAAAAACAATTTGCTGATATTATTGGCAAAAAAGTGAGTGAGGTCAATGAACTCATTAATGGTAAAAGAAATATCACTATTTTGTGGGATATGACACTTGCTCTTGTTTTTGACGATCCAGAAAAGAAACGAATAAATCTTCAGAATGATTATGATTATTACATAGCCAAAACGAACACCGATCCCAAAAAATTTGAATGAATTCAAAAAAGAAAGCATCAAATCCAGAAACACGAAACATTTACTCAATTTTAATTGCTTAGCAACTCTTCTTTATGAATAGACAACAAGCAACAAAACATCGTATTGCCATGGCAGGTGGTGGAACATGAGGACATGTTTTTCCTATCAAAAGCCTAATTGATTATTTAGGAGACAAACCAGATTTTTCTAAGCACGTGGAAGCGTTGTTTTGGTTCGGATCCAAAGATTCGCTAGAACAAACCGTTTTCAAAAGAATTCAACAAGATCGAAAAGGAACAGATTTCTCTTTTGTATCTATTTTTTCAGGTAAATACCGCAGAGAGACATATATAAAATCAAATCTTAAAAATTTTCGTGATATATTTTTGTTTATTTTTGGTATTTTTCAGTCTCTGCGATATATTCGCAAATATAAGATTGATACAATCTTCTGTAAATGAGGATATGTAGCACTTCCTTTGGTGGTAGCTGGTCGAATATTGAGAAAAAAGATTGTTGTTCATGAGTCAGATACTCGTGCAGGTTTAGTCAATAGATTGGCATCCAAGATGGCCACCAAGGTATTTACGGGATTTGATGGAGTATTGAAAAAATCAGAAACTATAGGCCAAATCCTTTCAGATGATCTTATTTTTGATGGAGATATAAACAAAACACCAGTTCTCAAAGATGTTTTTGCTGAGTATGATAGTAGTAAGTCTTGGGTTCTTGTGGTAGGTGGATCTCAGGGTTCTCAGAGACTTTATCAATCTCTCATCAAAGCTATTCAGACCGATAAAATTCTCCAAGACGACTTTGTGTTTTTTGTGGTTTTGGGTCTTTTAAATAAAGATTTATCTAAGGATTTTGAGTCTTTTGCGAATGTCCATGTCTTTGATTTTGTAAGTCAAAAAGAAATGTGAGTGCTCTGTGCTCATTGTGATATTGCTTTGACTCGTGCAGGTACGACCTCGCTTGCAGAACAAAAACTCTATGATATGAAGCTTCTCATTGTACCAATAGGATGGACGCATGACCAATATCAAAACGCAGAACGATATGAAAAAAACCATAATGATGTCCTTTTGGACCAAAGAAACGAAGATTTTCTCAATAAACTTGTCTCAGAACTCAAAAAACATAAGAATGATAAAAAGATTTCTTCAGAAAACGATAAAGCTGAACGTATTCACGAAGGTAAAGACAAAGTTTGGGAAGCTTTATTGGGGTAGAATACCTGGTTCCCCCAACCCCCAAGGGGGCTTCAAACCCCTCTGTCCTTTGGACATCTCCCCTTATCAGGGGAGCCTGAGACTAATTTGAGCAAGGTCCCCTGATAAGGGGAAAGGGGCCCGTTTACGGGATAGGGGTTTGAAGCCCCGCAGCCCATTTCTCAGACAAACACAAATTCATTCAAAAAATACCATTACCAAAGAGAGTCCTCAAAAGGGATTTCTCTTTTCTTTTTTTGTCCATTTTCTTCTTTTTTGAGACTAGTATAAGGCAGATAATTTTATATTCTGTCTGATTAGTATGCGTCTCCAAAAGATCATTCTGGGAATACTTATAACACTCACAGGGCTCACGATTTTCGCTCGAGGGCAGGAAGTCATCTGAGATGCTCTCGAACCTCCCAAAAACTCTTTGCCCTGGACGGAGACTGGGATAATTGCCTCATTTGGAGAGAATCAAACCGATTCATCTGGTCTTTTGATCAAAGATCCCTTGGTGGTGTTTGCGACAGGAGAGATTTTGGGGACCGGGCGAACTCCTGATCAAGGGACTGGCGCAGCGATCAGCTGACAAATAATCACCAGCGGCACGACAAATGTAGCTATCCAGACATGAATTAGTCTATCTTGAACACAGCCAGATCTACCTATGCTTATGATTTCCGAGGTATATTATGATGGAACTGATGAATGGATAGAAATCACCAATCTTTGATGATTTCAGTTTTCTGGAATGATTCAATTGAGTTGATCAGTGAATATTTCATCTCATTGTTCACTAGAGTCCCAACAAAGCGTCTTGCTTATCAAACCATCAGGGACCTATACACGAATCGATATCGCTGTTCCCAAGATTCTTACAAATACCTTTTCACTTACAGATACCAAAGCCATTAGTCTGGATCTTTTGACGAGCGGGCAGGTGGTGGATGAATTTATTGTGGAGACAGGTTGGGTTGTTAAACTAGATAACAAAAAAACATCCTTCCAAAAGCAGCAAATCTCAGGTGCTCGAATAATCACAGGAGTTACCGTTTCCATCCATGTCACAGATCCTTATATCGCCAATCCATGAATCATCATCCAAGAATCCTCCCAAAACACCACAGGAGGGTCATTGGACAGTACATGACAGGCTATTACAGGAGCTTTGCTCGCCCCTACAAATTGACCTCTCAAAATCACAGAAATAGGAGATTATACCTGACAATTCAGCCAATTTATAGAGATACAAGCACTAGAAGATTGGAGTGGGGTTATTATTGTCAGTGGATCGCTTCTCAAAGAAAGTTTTTTCCTAGATGAGAAGCTGATTAAGTGAGAATATTTATCAATTGTCGCTTCTGATAACTGATGGTTATCTAATCAAAAAATAAGAGAAAATACTAGGTTATACCTGCAAAATTCGTGATTTTTATCTCTATATGGACAAAGTAGACAAGTTTTCGACAGCATCAAGATTTTGTCTACATACCCAGAGAAGTCGCTTTATTACTCAGATATCTCAGAATCTGGACTTAGGCTCTTTGATAAAGTGGACAGGTTTTCGCCATGATTTGATGAGGCGCTTTTGGTGTATTTTTCGTGAGGAAACACAGTTTGTGCAAGAGATTCGGAGATTATTTCATGATCTGTTTTAAGCGACCCACAAAGTGAATTGTCTAGCGGTGTACAGGTCCCAGATCCGGGTATGGTACAGATAGATAGTCTGGTTTTTAAAGGGGACGAATCGATAACGCTATCTTCTTTACGAACAGGCGATATTGTTTTATCAGATCATAAGCGATATTTACTCACCAGATGAGCAGGTAAAACAGAACGATCAAAGACCAAAAAATATCTCACAGGAACCCTAATCTCAGGTCAAAATACTACAATATCCAAGACATTCTGATTTCTCGATGGGGGCGGCTGTGTGAGTCTGTGGTATTCAGGGAGTCTCTATGATTCCTATTGTTATGCCGCCCCCAACAAGATTACTGAGATCAAAACTATTGAACTCACTGGGCAGGCCTCTGGATTTACCCTTATCCCCGATGTTCACATCATCTCCCTCCTACCCAACCCCATTGGCAAAGATTCTTCGGAAACGGTGATTCTCTGAGCAAGCTGAGACTATGATTTTACGTGATTTTTCTTTAAAATAAACACAAGCAAACACAAAATCCCCTCAGCTTTGCACTCAGGAAGCAATATAATCACAGGTTCGCTCTGATTAGTCAACAAAGCTGCCTGTGTCCAACTCTGGCGAACTACCTATCAATTAGATAGTTTTTGTTATACAAACCCAAAAGAAAATCAACGATTTGGCCAAACAAATACGATATTTGACGAGATAGAACAAACAGATTTTTCTCTCTTATCCAAAGCCAATTTTGTACTTACTGGCAATCAAATATGTATCGCATACCAAGATCAAACCCTTCGTTGTCGCTCATTGCCAGCATCCAAAACTTCCACCAAACTCAAAAACGAAAATAAACTCTACAAAACCTATGCAGCTTTGCTTCAGGAGTATCTCCGCAAAAATCGATCTACCCTCTTTTATCAGACGCCACTCAAAGACTATTTCGCAGTATTTTCAGATGCTAAGAAGACTATAGATGATTATAAATCCAATATTGTGATAAGTTGACAGCAAGTTGATGTCCAAGATATTGCGACACAAATTAGATTGAAAAGCATTTCTGGATATGTAGAGTCAGGGAATGAAAACGGCCTACCTCAAAGGATATTATGGGTACAAAAACTTCTGAGACGAAGTACTATTTTTTGGGATAGTGTCTCGAATTTTTTCTCATTATGAGACTATTCAGCATCTCTATGTGGAAGTGCAAGATGCTTCACGAATGCAGCATTGGATTGATCAAAATGCCCCATGACTCTTGACCACAGAACAAGTCTCCAAAATAAGTTTTGTCGAAAACAGGAGCAGAAAACGAATTCACCACCTGCAAAATATGTTGGGATTTGGACCATATAAAAATGTCTTCAAATTTTTTGGTGGTTGAGAAGTATTAAGTGAAGAAAGGGATTTTCCTCATGATGGACGAAATCTTTTACTCTTGTTTTGGTCTACGATTGTTCGCAAAAACTTTGTATTACTTGGAGGAATCTGAGAACCCAAAAAATCTAGCACCAAACTCCTCTACCGTTATCTTTTGCCTAGAGCTGCATCAGTAGTGACCAGAGAAAAAACCTCCTTTGCTACAGCCAAGAACTGGACAGAACAGGTGATTGCTTACCATGATTTTAGTGAATCTGTTTTCGCTACTGCACATTACAAAAAAATACCAACCCAAACCATTCTTGTCAATCTTAACCAAAAATCACATACGCTCGCCCATATTCATCAGATCAAAAGTTTTGTTCAAAAATTTCCAGGCGCAGATGTTATTTATTTTCCATGTGAAATGACAGATGATGCCTTACTCTATACACAAATTAAATTGGAAATTCCTCAAATCAGATATTATGACTGGACAAACCATTCGCTCAAAGAAACCCTCAAACTCTTTGCTTCCTGTACAGCTGGGATAGGCGCAAGATTACATTTCTTAATTCCTCTCAAATTATATCACAAAGATTTCATCCCTATTGTCTATGCTCACAAGGTCGAGAAGATGCTCGCAGATTAAAAATAGGATGTCATTCCCGCTTAAAGAATTTGGGGCGGGAATCTATATTTATGTTATAAATTATGTATTATGTTTATATCTTATCAAATAAAAAATATTGAACATTGTATGTGTGAGTAACTAATAATCTTATTAGGAGGGTTTTTGAACATAAAGATAAATTTATAGATGGTTTTACTAAGAGATATTCAATAAATTATCTTGTTTATTATGAAGAATATTCTGAGATTGAGTCAGCTATTTTTAGAGAGAAAGAAATAAAACATTGGAATAGAAATTGGAAAATTAGATTAATAGAAAAAAACAATCCAAAATGGACTGATTTATATACTACTATGCTAGAATAGATCTCCGCCGCAACCGACAAAGCGGAGATGATACTAAAAATCTTTATTTAAAAATTTAAAAATGACCCGAATAGTCACTAATTTTCTCGTAGCCACATTTCTCCTCACCGTGTACGGTGACTGGGCATTGTTTATAGGAGGAATACTGATTTTTTTGATTGTTCCGATATTTCGAACACGTTCGTTTAGGAATTTTGTGAGATATGCTTCGATTACGATCGTTTGTTTTATCTTAGCAAGTCTCGCATATCTCCGTTTTGAGTCTAATCTTCCTGCCGAGGTCAGGGGAACTTCGATTATCTCGACATGACAAATTACTGCCGACCTCGGCGGAGATAAATACGCATTTACAAATACACAGGGGAGCCGATATCTTATGTCCAAAACTGGACACGTTTTGGGAGAATCTCTCCGACTCGTAGGAAATATTGCTCAAAATAAACAAATTTCCACCTGATCAGACCTACGATATCAGTGATTTAATTTTTCCAAACGGCTCAGAATGAAAGGATATGCAGGTGCTCTCTTTGAGACCAATAGTATTGTATTATCTACCTGATCATCACTCGGTAAACTCGTAGAAATAAGACAAAACGTCCGTGCTACCATCGTTCGTACCATGACGCATCCAAACGGGCAAGTATCATCAGCTTTGGCTTGGGCTTTATGAATGTTTGTGGGGGATAAATCAGAATTTTCAGAAACACAATATCAAACGCTCATCCAAAGTGGACTCGTCCACCTCGTTGCCGTAAGTGGTGGAAATATTGTTATGTTGATCACTTTTTTGACCTTTGTTTTGTTTTTTGTACCCTTTTATCCGAGATTAGTGATATTACTTCTTGCGGTGTTGGGATATGGAATGCTCTGTGGAATGGATTCAAGTGTCCTCCGCGCAGTGATTATGTGAACACTGTCCCTCATCGCCCTCCTCCTCGGTAAACCAAATCTCACTCGAAGAGCTTTGGCGATCGCATGTATCGCAATGATTCTTTATAATCCCTACTTTTTAATTTATGACGTGTGATTTTCGCTAAGTTTTTGAGCTGTAGTGGGAATTGTTCTCTTTGAAGAGTCGACACACGCTCAAATTTCTCCAGAAGACGAACATAAGCCAAAATTGTCTAAATCTCGCTTTCATAAAGCTTTAGATTATGTGTGGAAATCCTATATCAAACCTAGTATTTGAGCGACGATATGAGTATTTCCTGTTCTTATTTTTTTTATGGACAAGATAAATCTGGCATCTATTGTTGGGAATTTATTGGTTTTGCCGGTTGTTCCTTTAATTATGATTGGGTCATTTTTTCACATTGTTTTCCCATGATTTTTGGGTGTATATATAATAAGGTGTTTGGAGTATCTGGGTGACTGGATTCTTTGGGTATCTAATTTCACGGCGACTCATGGTATCATCCTGTCATCCGGTGATCTATGGATCAAATATGTCTTAGTGGGATTGACGATTGCTATGATCATAGCATATCATCGGAGATCAGGTTCCCCCAAACCCCCAAGGGGGCTTCAAACCCCTACCCTAAAGGGACCCTTCCCCTTATCAGGGGACATTGTTTAGATATCTCTCAGGCTCCCCTGATAAGGGGAGGTGGTCCGATTTATCGGACCGGAGGGGTTTGAAAGCCCATCAAACACTTCACGGAATATCTCAGTCCCGCTGTCCACCAATGTCAACCACAAACCAAAAATATGTAAACCAATTAAATAACATAAATATAATAATGGTTAAAAAAGAAAATAATACAAAAAACACGATAAATCCAATATATAAGCCAAATTAAAGGTATTTTATAAAAAAAGATGAGAAAATGTGTCCTTTTGTTGTCACAGATGTCGAGTTGCGTCGTATACAGCCCTAGAAGGATGCTATTTCCCAATTAACAATAGGTATAGAGATATACGTATTGGTGGGTAGATGTAGCCAATTTGGGTGTTTTTGTCTTGTTTTAGATTGAATTGTCCAAAATTGTCTTGCATTTATTCTCAGAATTGGTAGTCTAAGAAGCAATGCTATGTGGATACATAGTAGTGTTCTTTAACACATCCTGATTAAATTAGTCGCTTACGGACTGGATTATTAAGAGGTCTGCGAGTCAACGACTGGACAAAGTTTTCACGGATTTTGTGTAGTAGTGACTTGATGATGCTCGATAAGAGAGACCAAGGCTACTAGTGTACCTTTTATATCGTATACACGACGTACACATGAAAAGTTTTAAAAAATTGTTCGCTATTGTTGCAACAGCTGCTATGTTGTCAACAATCGTAAACGTAACTGCAGTTAGTGCAGCTACATTCCCAAGTGAATTGCAAGGTGCTTATGAGTATGCCTACGGAATGGGTATTACTACACAAGGATCTATCGATTCTGCAAACATGTATGGAACACTCATCAGAAGTCATATGGCTAAGATGATGGTTGCTTACGCAAAAGAATTAGGTAAAACTGCTGATACTTCAGTATCTGTAAACTTTACAGATGTTGCTGGTCAATCTGCTGAACTTCAAACAGCAATGACTGAAGCTGCTCAAATGGGACTTATGGGTCTCAATGCAGACGGATCTGTAGCTACTAAGTTCAACCCAACTGGTGTTGTAACTAGAGCTCAATTTGGAACTGTTCTTTCTAGAGTTCTCTATGGGGACGCTAACAACGGATCAACTCCTTACTACAAAGCTCACCTTGATGCTTTGAAAGCTGCTGGTGTAATGACTAAAATCGATACTCCAAACGCAAACGAAGTTAGAGGATATGTAATGCTTATGATGCAAAGAGCTGACGAAAGTTCTGCAACTAAACCTGCTATCTGTACAACTCCAGAAAATATTATGGCTTGTACTATTGGTATAGCTTGTCCTGCTGAATGTGTTACTACAACTGAGGTTAAAGCTGGATCATTAAGTGTTTCATTGGACTCATCTAGTCCAGCTGGAGCAGAAATTCCAGGATCAATCCCATCTTTCAAGACTGTTGTTTATAAATTGACTTCAGACAAGGATGTTAGATTAGATTCAGTTGTTTTAAAGAGAGCTGGTTTCGGATATGCTGACGCTATTAACTCTGCTGCTTTGTTTATTGATGGAACAAGAATTTCTAAAAATTCTTCTTTCAATTCAACAACAGATGAAGTTACTTTGAATATCACTAATGGATATCAAATGAAAGCGGGTGAATCAGTTAAAATAGCTGTTAATACAGTTATTTCTGCTTCTACAAATAACGTTGGAAAAACATTCAATGTTACTTTAAAGAGTGTTGCTTCATCAGCACAAGATGTATCAATACCATCTAATTTAACTTCTGATACATTTAAGATCGCTGCTGCAGACGTAGCAGTAGGAACTTTGACTCAATATAGTTCTGTATCTGCTCCTAAGGTAGGACAAGTAAATGCAGAATTGTTCAAATTCCAAATTGCAAATGCTAATACAAATAAATCAATTACATTGAAATCTATGATGTTTAAACAACTTGGAGATTCTGATGTAAACACAAATCTATCTAACTTCAAATTGTTAGCAGATGGTGTTGAGGTAGCAAATGCAAGTGCTTTGAATGGTAAATATCTTACATTCAACAATGTAAATTTTGAAATTCTAAAGAACAAAACACCAAAATTTGTAATCACTGCTAATGTAAATGGAGCTGCTGGTAAAACAATACAATTCTCTATAGAGAAGAAAATGGATATCGTAGCAACTGATAGCACATACAATCAAGGTGCTAACATCAATATTATTGATGGAACATATGATACAATATCATTCACATCAATAGTTGTTTCTGCTGGAAAATTGACTCTTGAAAGAGTTAATCCTGTTTCTACAGATCTTCTTAGAAATAAGAAAGATGTTATTCTAGGACAATTGGAATTGACTAACAATGCTGGAAAGAACCTAAATTTGAAAGCATTTGGTCTTAATATCGATGTTACTAGTTGAGCTACTCACATTACAGGATCTACTTTGTTAGAAAATGTTAGAGTAAAGGTTAATAACGGATCTAGTTATGAACTTACGCTTTCTGGACTTACTGGATATGCTGATAGTAGTATCGACCTTCCATTGTCAGCTGGTAAGACAACTCTTACAGTTCTTGCAGATACTAAAGATATATCTGTAGGTACATATAAAGTTGATATGTCATGGAGTTCTGCAACTACTACAGTTCAAGAATTAGAAAATGACATTACTGTATCAGACGTTAGTCCTACATCATTGACTTGGAGACAAATCCAAGGAGTTTCTTCTAGTGCTTCTGTAACAAATGTTGCTTTGGCTGCTAGAACATATGTTGCTGGTACTGATGGAATAGAAGTATTGAGATTTAAGGTAAAAGCAGGTTCTGCTTCTTTGATTAACATTAAAGAATTGAACTTCTCTGGTAATGCTGCATTGACAGATACAACTATTAAGTCAGCAAAATTGACTTGGGATGGTGGATCTGTTACAGCAAATATCGCTGCTGGAAAACTTGCTTTCAATGGTATAAATATTAATGTACCTGCAAATACAGAAAAAGAAATTTCTTTGGCTGTAGGTATCACTAAATCTACAAACACACCATCATTCTCTTTTGTTGCTGATGCTAATAGCTACACAGCAGAAGATAAAGACGGAACAACAACAACTATTGATCTAAGTCCTGCACAAGGAAGAACAATAACTGTTACTTCTGTTGGAACTGTTTCTCTTGCTAAAGATACAAGTGTAATCAAATACACTCACAATGTCGTAGCTGGATCTACAGCAGATGTTGCGCAATATAATGTAAATACTCAATATGAACAAGCTCGTATTGAAGGAGCTACTGTAGTATTTGGTAATACTATTACATCTTCTGTTTCTGCTGTACAATTGTACCTTGGAGACACAAAGGTTGGAGAAACTACAGCAATTGCTACTAATACAGCTACATTCAGTAAGACAGATTTGTCTAATGGAGTAATCCTTCCTATGGATCAAAAACAATTGAGAGTTGTTATTGTAACAAAATCAATTGACAATAAAGATGCTCGTGGGGTTGCAGATCAAGCTGATTATGTATCTTCTATAACTCTATCTAGTGTTTATGGATTAGATTCAGGAAGCCCAATATCAAATGCTACAGACGGAACAGATTCATCTGTATTCAATATTGCTCCAGTTGATCTAGTTCTTGCTAAAACATCAGATGGTAAATTCACATTAACTTCTGTTAAGTGATCTAATACAGATTATAGTGGAAACGCACTTAAAGTTCTTATCACTAAAGTAGACTTGACTAAAGTTTCTATGGCTGGTGTAACTGGATTAGTTTTGACTCTTCCTGATGGAACTGCAATTGCTTCTGATGATTTAACTACACCATCATTTACCGTAAGTAATTACGAATTAGCTAGTGGTGATACGTTTAATCTTGCTGTTACAGCAGATGCAAGTGCTTACAATTCTAGCCGAAATCTATCATTGCCTAAGGCTGCGGTTACATATACTGTAAACTACAATGATGGAATCAAGACTTACACAACTACATTGCCAGATACAATCACAATCTTGCAAAAATAGTTTTGATGAAGGGAAACTAAATAGTCTAACTATATAGCTTCTTATTCTCGCAAGAGAATTACAGAAAACCCTGTCCGCAAGGATGGGGTTTTTTGTGTTGTTGTTTTTTTGTGTGGGATGGGATGGGCTTTCAAACCCCTACCCGCTTGCGGGTCCCTTCCCCTTATCAGGGGACCCTGCTTAGATATCTCTCAGGCTCCCCTGATAAGGGGAGATGTTCAAAGGACAGAGGGGTTTGAAAGCCCAGCAGACTCTTCACTGAGATCTATCACTAAGTCACTGTAATCACTTGAAATCAGTGATAGAAATGGATATAATCTCTATGAATTTATTTATTAACGATATAAAGATGAGCAAAAACTACCAAATATCTATCGAAAAAGATGAAAATAATATGTATGTGTGAGAGGTTGTGTGACTTCCAGCATGCTATACACAAGCCAAGACTATCCCAGAATTATTAAATAGATTGATGGAGGTAGCAGAAGGTAGTGTTGAATTATTAGAAGATCTCAAAAACAAAAAGGATATAGTTTCTTCAAAGTTTAGTCTTTCATTGAAAGTAGATTATGCCAAAGCTTAATCCAATATCAGCCAAGAAGCTGATTAAAATATTGTTGGAGATATGATTTCACGAGATCAGAATCAAATGAAGTCATCATTTTTTTTCACATTGAAACGGAAAGACTACCGTGGTGCCTATACATTGAAATGAAGATATTTCTGTATGATTGCTTAAAAAGATATTGAGAGATATAGATATAGATGTTGAATTATATGAGAAATTAAGAGTTAAATAGTCTAACTATATAACCTCTTATTCTCGCAAGAGAATTACAGAAAACCCTGGTTTTATCCCCCTTTACGGGTGGTTTATACTCGAACTTGTTCGGGTACTTCGGACTGGGGTTTTTTGTGTAAAGGAAAATTCTTATGAATTTCTACCCGGGTGGAAATTTGAGTATAAAAAAAAGAAAGAGATCTCCCCTTCCTTTCCTATTCTTCATTCAATATCTATTTGTTCGCCATTGCTTTGTCAGCTTCTTGCTGTATTTCTTGTGCGGTTTGTAGTTGTTTCTCTTGTTCTAAGAATTTTTCTACAGCATCCAATGCTGGTTGGACCATCTCTCGTGCAATCTGACTATGATCGCTAATTTCTAGTCTGGTATCGTATGTGACAGTATCGGTCTCCAGGATATATAATTTATCTTTGTTATCTAAGTAATCTGAGAAGTTTTTTTGTCCAAAGATTCACTCCAAAAACAATGCTATAGCTCCGGTGATATCTTTGTCTGTTCTAGGTCTACGATTAGTTTCTTTGTGAACTATTCTAGGTTTCATGAGTGTTTGTAGGTGGATATTTATTTTTTGTGCAAGAGCGGGATTTTTTTCTATTGTAGAGATAATTTCTTTGAAACAAGCCTCTCGCTCAAGGAAATATTTGTGTATGTTTCTTTTTTCGAAAGCCAATGGTGACAACTGGGTTTTGTGTTCAATTTGCTGCTTTGGGGCAGAAGTTTCAGTTTTTTGTGGATGAAGTCGAAACATATATTCTCGTCCGGGAAATTCTTTGTGAATATCTTTTTGAGGTATCCCAAAAAACATAAGATTTTGTGGTGAGGTTTTATTTTCTATAAGAGGGGAATATTGGTTGGTTTTCTTGAGCTCCTGTGCTTTATTTGGACCAGACATAAAGAAGAGGCTGGCAATAGTGGCTGTAAGGATTAGATCTTTTCGTTTCGATTGGGGAATTTCGTCACTCCTAGGAACATCTAACATTGCTTAGTATCTAAGAAAAGGATAAAAGTGTGAGAAATTTATAGATATTGTGGTATAATTGTCAAGAGAACTCTGACTCGGGTGGGATGCTGAGATATTTAGATAAATAAAAAAATGGAGCCTCGAATACGACAGCTCCATTTTAATTGTTGGGTTTAGTTTAACTTAATACCTCTTACCATCATTTTAAATGGAGTGAGTTCCATAGCGGAGTTTTCTCCTTGCTCGCCACAATAATCTGGTGCAAGAAATTTAATTTGCTCAGGTAATCGTTTCAGCTCCGCAACGATAAAATCTCGATGCTGCGGATAGTTTTCATAAAGTTGCTCCAATTCATCCAATGACTTAATACCAGACTCTTTCGAAGTTTTTGTTTTGGAAGATGTAGTTTTTTTGATTGTGTCCATTTCTTCCCAGATTTCTATTCGTAGTTTCGGGTCAAGTTCTGCAGGAGAAGAGATGTTTTTACTAATTTTTGAAATAATAGAATGCATAGTTTGAAATGCATTTTCGTCTTGCCAATAGAATTCAGCGATTTCATTGAGATGAATCATATCATCCTTCCCCAAAAGATCCAAATGATTGATTAGTATCATTTTGAGTTCATCGTAAGGAGTAGACAGAAGCTCGATAATTTCTACATTGTCAAAAGCTAATTCTTCTAATGTTTCAGGAAACTTCAGAGATAGAAAGGTTTTAATGACTTTTATCTCTTCGTCATTTAGAGCATCTTTCACTGAATTAATAATTTGCATCATATGGGCATTGCCCAAATTAATAATTTTCTTGTCCATAATGTACTATTTTTATATTATTATTTGTTTTTGTTAGACATTACTATAATGAAATGAGAAAAATAGTCAAGAGAACTCTGACCCGGGTGGAAATTTGAGATAAATTGAAAAGGAGCCATTATTCTGACTCCTTTTACAGATTTTGAGTGTGACAAACAGTTAGGCCGCAATTTTATCATGGAATTCCATGAAGATGTTTTCCATATGAGGGACTTCTTTCGCTAAAGTTAGCAAATGTTTCTTTGTTTGTGCTCCAAGTGTTGGAAGTGCTGGTTCAATCATTTCCTTTAGGGCTTTTTGTATCTGATTGAAACAGAATTCTTCTGAACAATTTGGATTTTTGCAAACTTCTGCACAATGTTTGATTGTTGTTATATGTCGTTTTCTGAGGATCAAGCGGTTAGGAACCGAATGAAGTTCAGGAACAAACTCGCTCATGTAATTCAGTACAATCGATAGATTGTCTGAATATTGTTCATTATCTACATGACAAGCCATGAGTAGGTGTTCAATAGACACAGCAACTGTTGTTGGATTAGCAACTTTAAGATTTTTCATACACTTTGTTTTTATGTTACTATTATTTTTGTTTTTGAAGACACGACTATAGCAAAAAGAAGACAATAGTCAAGTTTTTAAAATATATTATTTATTTGGTTTCTATGTTTCACACAAAACAAAAAAGAAACTAAAAAATAAAAAATTTAGTTAGGCTAGTTTCAAATTGGTAATTGCGTTTCAAAATCCATATTTGTCACATAATCATTGATAATTCTCTTGCAATTTATTTAGAATTCCTTATAAGAGCTCAAAACATTCTTTCGACAAAACACTAGCTGATTACCAATGATTATCAAAAAAGGCGACTTTTTAATGATTTTTACTTGATTTTCTTTGTCGATTATATACATTCTTCTCTGCACGAATTTTTTTGTATTCTTTAATTATTTGAAAAAATCAGTTTATGCCTACTATCAACCAACTAATCAAAAAAGGAAGACAGGAGAAAAAGACTAAGTCTAAAGCGCCTGCTTTGCAATTTGGAATCAACAAATTGAAGTGAAATAAAAAAGTATTGAGCCCAGCTCCTTTCAAAAGAGGTGTTTGTTTGAAGGTATCTGTAATGGGACCTAAAAAACCGAACTCTGCGCAAAGAAAGTTTGCTAAGGTTAGATTGTCAAATGGTGCAGAAGTTTTGGCTTATATACCAGGAGAATCTCATACATTGCAAGAGCACAGTGTGGTTCTTGTTAGATGAGGTAGAGTTAAGGATCTTCCAGGTGTGAGATATCATATCCTTAGAGGAAAATATGATGCCAATGCCGTAGACAAGAGGAGACAAAGTCGTTCTCTCTATGGAGCAAAAAGACCTAAAGCAGCTAAATAAATATTTTAATCGTTAATAATCCGTGTTGTCATGCTTGATCAACAGCAAAAAATCGATAAAATGGTAAATTTTATCATGAAAGATGGAAAAAAGAGTATCGCTAAAAGAATTTATAACGATATGCTTCAAGAAATAAAAGCTAGTGGACATATGAATCCTGCGATTGTTGTAGAAACTGCAATTGAAAATATTTCTCCTACGATTATGGTTAAATCCAAGAGATTGGGTGGATCTGTATACCAAGTCCCAGTAGAAGTAAAGCCAGCTAAGAGATTATATTTTGCTATCAAATGGGTATTAGATGCTGCTAGATCAAAATCTGGTAAATCTATGTCTAAGAGATTAGCAGAAGAAATTTTGGCTGCCTATTCAAGTCAAGGATATGCAATCAAGAAAAAGGAAGAAGCTCATAAAATGGCTGAAGCAAATAAAGCTTTTGCATATATGGCTAAATATATCAACTAGTCCCCTAATTTTTATACATTAAAATTACTAGTATGTGAAATACGAGTGGAGCAAAATATAAGCACATGTTATACAACGTGAGCCGAGCTAGAAGAAAATCAGGAGAAAAACATAAGAAAGCTATATTGTGGCTTATTTTGATTCTCAGAAAAGAAGTTAGATTGTGAGAAACTAAACGAACACAAAAGACAAAAGAAGTTGCTCTTGCAAGATTAAAGAAAATGGGAATTACTAAAGAACAAGTAATTGCTGTAATAGAAAAGAAATGATTGACAGATTTATTATCTAAAGTTAACTAATATTATGGCAAGACTAAAGACTAATGCAAAAAGAAAGATAAACAAAGCACTTATCAGAGTTGAAAAGACGGTAATTATGGACGTTAGAAAATCTTTGGAACAACAAAAGAAACGAAAAGCGAAAGTAATGAACAAAAAGGCTAAATAAATTTTTATTCATTGATGTAATTTTACATGAATTTTGACAGAATCAAGACATTACAAGAAAAAAATAATGTCTCTTTGTTGGATGTACAAGCAGGAATGTATTTGGAAATCCACGAAAAAATTGGAGAAGGAGATAGCAATAGAGTTTGGAGATTCAAAGGTTTGGTAATCAAAGTAAAAAAACCTCAAAATGCAGATGGTTCTTTCACAATTAGAGGATCTGTTGCAGGTGTTGATGTTGAAAAGATATATCCATTATCTTTTACAAAATTTGACAAAGTTACTTTGTTGGATGATTACAAAATCAGAAAATCAAAACTTTACTACATCAGAGAAAAGATTGGTAAAGACGCAAGAATGAAGAGTAAAATCTCTTCTGATAAAAGAAATACAAGCATTTTGGCTAAATAATTACTTTCAATTTTACCTTTTGTCGTAAAGAGATGAAACTTAATGTACATATTCGCGCAGGAGAAAAGGCAAGTAGCTTAAGAAAAGACGCAAAGATACCAGCTATCGTTTACGGAAAACACTTAACTACACCTGTATCAATCTACTGTAATAAAAACGAATTTATTAAACAATTTAAAGCAGCTGGATATTCAACACCAATTACTATTCATGGTACTGGTATTGAAGAATTGGTTCTTGTTCAAGATTTCCAATTAGATCCTGTTACAGATATTGTACTTCACGTAGATTTCTTGGCTGTAAGTAAAACAGAAAAGGTAACTACAGAAGTTCCTGTTGTATTGTTTGGAGAAAGCTTGATCGAAAAGACGGGTGAAGGAAAAATCCAATTGATCAAAGATTTCGTAGAAGTAGAGGCATTCCCTCAAGATCTTCCTCATGATATCAAGATTGATATTTCAGAAATCAAGACTATCAATGATACTGTATTTGTTAGAGATTTGAAATTCTCAAATAAAGTAACTGTTGTAGATGATTTAGATCAACCAATTATTACGGTTGCATCTTTAGATGATGGAGCAGATGAAGTTGCAGAAGTAGCTCCAGTAGCCGCACCAACTACACCAGCTGCAGCCTAATGATAGGATAAAATCAGAATTTTATATGTTTTCTTTTGACTAATGGCAAGAGTATGTGACTTCACAGGTAAGTGAACAAAATCATGAAATACAAGATCTCACTCAATGAGCGCTAGTAAAAGAACATTCAAGCCAAACTTAATATACAAAAGAGTTAAACTTGAAGATGGTTCTACAGTGAGAATAAAGATATCTTCTAAGGTATACAAAAAACTCAAAGGGTTTATCTAATATTCCAATATATTTTTCTTTGTGAATCCCCGCTTTGCGGGGACAACAGAGAGATATGGGATGGTAGCTCAGTTGGTAGAGCAATGGCCTTTTAAGCCACTGGTCATGGGTTCGAATCCCATCCGTCCTAATTTGATATCAATCTACAATTACATAGAAAAAACTGAGATTCGTTCTCAGTTTTTTCGTTATCTCAGATTCTTACTTATTACACATATATTACTTCTGGCTCAAGAGTGATACCAAATATCGTCTTAACTTTAGCTTGTATTGCTTGAGCCAGCTCTGCGATATCTTTACCATGAGCATCTCAGTGATTCACCAATACCAAGGCGTGATGCTCATATACCCCAGCATCTCCTTGTCTAAATCATTTATATCACGCCAACTCAATTAATTGACCAGCAGAAAGTTTCACAAAGTTTTCATCAGGGAGAGAAAAGGTAATTAATTGGGTTTTCCCATGAGATTGAATTTTTTTAAGTTGAACCTTTGAAATCATAGGATTCTTAAAGAAACTTCAAGCAGTTCCTAAGGTATGTCGATCTGGTAGTTTTTCATTTCTAATCTTTTCAATCATATCAGCGAGTCTCTTGACGGTCAATATTTCTTTGTTGGATTGAAGAGCTTTTTCGATGTCTCTATAGTTTGTATGAAATTTATATTTCACGGTAACCTTCTCAAGACGGAAGACTACTTTGGTGACCACAAAAAGTCAGTTCAGACCGTCTTTGAAAATACTAGAACGGTATCCAAAATTACAAGCCTCATTGTTTAGTGTTTCTATTTTTTCTGTAGCTAAATTGATTCATTGTACTGATATGATAGTGTCTTTTGCTTCAGCTCAATATGCTCAAATATTTTGGACAGGGCTTGCTCCCACAGTCCCAGGAATTGCAATCAAATTTTCTACTCCTCACCAGTTATTATCTACTGTTCGGTGTACAAAAGTATTCCAATCTTCACCAGCACCTACTTCAATATCCACAAACTCCTCTGTTTCTTGAAGAATTTTTTTACCCATAATAGCATTTTTTACTACAATTCCATGATAGTCTTGAGTAAAAAGAATGTTTGCACCTCATCACAAGAGAATATGAGGATATTTCTCCCATTCTGGAGTCTTAGTGAGCTCCAATAACTCTTTTTCAGAACTAATAGTTACCAAAAAATCAGCTATTGCGTGAACACCAAAAGTACAATGGTCTGCCATATCTACGGATGTAAGAAATTCTACCATAATCAAAAATCAGAATAAAATTATTTTGCTCATTGTAAAGAAAAAACTCCCGACTTCAATTGAAATTAAGACCGGAAATCGTAGACTAAAACTGATTTACTTACTTATATGATGAAATGACATTAGCGCAATTATTGGCAAGTCCTGATTATACAGAAAAATATGTTCTTCAAAAGCTTTTGATGCACTATTTATCCTGCACAAGAGAAGAAATGTGGACTGATGGCGAAAGAGAAATTTCTCCAGATATTTTACAAAAAATCACAATAGGATATAAAGCGTATGTCGAAGAGCAAAAACCATTAGAATATATTGTGGGGTCGGTTGAGTTTTATAAGAGAACCTTTGTTGTCAACGAAAACACGCTCATTCCTCGTCCAGAAACGGAATATATGATAGAAGCAATTTGTGAATATACCCAAGATAAGTGATTTACAGATGGGATTCTAATGGATATTGGGACAGGATGTGGAGTTTTAGGATCATCTGTTCTTCTAGAAAATCCAGACAATTTTCGTACAGCATTTTTTACAGATATTTCTGAAGCAGCACTCCATGTTGCCAAAATAAATAGTGATCGTTTACTTGGTCAAGCTAAGCAGGAGATTTTTTTCGTATGGACGGATTTGCTTGCATTTGTAGATAGTTATGAAAGTATTCGAAATACAAAACCAATTGTTCTTGTAGCTAATCTTCCATATATTCCTGAAGCAATGTTTGATCAAAATGCTCCTGACAATGTTCAAAAATGGGAACCTAAAATGGCATTTGTTGGAGGCGATGACGGATTGATTTATTATAGGAAAATGTTAGATCAAATGCCACAAAATATGCAATCTACAATTGTATGTTTCTTTGAAATGATGACTCGACAGATAGAAATTCTCGACAAAGAATACGGAGAAAATCGACTTTTTGAAGAAGTCAAAACATTCCATTTCAATATCAGAATAGTGAAAGCTACTAAGAAAGGGTAGGCAAACCCATCCGACCTTTGACCACCTTCCCTTGTCAGGGAAGAATGATTCTAATCTCTGAAAATTGTCCCCTGATAAGGGGAAAGGGGCCCGTTTACGGGATAGGGGTTATAATAATCCTCATTGAAACATAGATTCTTTGCTGAGAAATACTGTTTGGATAAATGTTTGTTGTCCAGTAATCTCAGACAAAATATTTTCTATAAGACTCTTATTTTCAGTATTATCTATCATTATTTGAGACATTTTATTGATCACTGAGAGGGTGATCATACCTTTTTCGTTATTTGAAATACTTGCATGATCTTGTAATGCACGTTTCAAATTATCCTTGTCTATGCGAGCCAAAAGTTGACCCAAAAGATCCTGAGAGTCGCTTGTTGTTTGGATAGGAGCTGGCGCTTCTGGTATGTTTTCTACGACAGGTACTGTATTTGGAGTAACTGGATTTACGGAAGCAGGACTTGGAGCCGGTGCAACTGGTTTAGGAGCTGGAGAAATAGCTACAGGAACTACGCTATTTGGATTGAGAAAATTATATAACACAATTTTGTACACAATTGCAGGATATGAATAATATCTAATAGTTTGAAGAATCTCAGTAAATGCAGTCGACAAACTAATAAAAAATTTAACGTCTTCCAATAAATGACTATCTAGGTAGAGGATCATTTGCTTCGCAAAATGCTGCAAATCGATACCTTTTTGCGTACAATTTTCTATAGTCGCTACGATTGTTTCAAAGTTTCCACCACGGATTGCAGTAATCATATCTTCGATTAATCCATCTGATGCAATTCAGAGAAATTTACTTACATGATCTTCATCTATATTTCCAAAGACACTCACTTGATCAAGATATTTGATAGCATCACGAACACATCATTCAGAAACCTTAGCGATCAATTGAAGCGCCGCAGGAGTCGCTGTAAGTCACTCTTTTTCGCAGATTTCTCAGAGGCGGACAATCATTTCAGCAGCTGGAACCTTTCTGAAATTGAACACCTGACAACGAGAGATGATAGTCTCAGGGACTTTCTGAATCTCCGTAGTCGCCAAGATAAAGAGCATAGTTTCTCTAGGTTCTTCAATAGTTTTGAGCAGGGCATTGAAGGCACTTGTAGAAAGCATGTGGACTTCATCAATCACGTAGACTTTCTTTTTCAAAACACTCGGTGGGTAGGATGCTTTGTCCAAAATTTCTTCTCTAATGTTGTCGACACCAGTGTGTGAGGCAGCATCTATTTCAACATAATCAAGAGTCTTTCCTTCATTGATAATTTGACAGTTTGCACAGACATTACAAGGATTTCAATCATGCAAATCTAGACAGTTGATAGCTTTCGCAAGTATTCTCGCAGAACTTGTTTTACCAGTTCATCTGGGTCCAAATAACAAAAAATTAGTGTGTCCACCTTTGTCCATTTGTACTTTGGCTTTGAGAATATCGGTAATATGTTCTTGTCCAATCATGTTGTCAAAGGTACTTGGACGATATTTGTTCGCGAGAGACATGGGGAATACATAAAATTTAAAGCTTATTATATCCATACTAATTTTTCCATATTCTTTTTCAATGACTAAATCATATTTTTGATTGTAAAAAAGGAGGGAAATGATAGACTAATTTCAATCATAAATATTCATAATTGAAGAAAAGTAGTCAATGATTTTGGTTCTTTGTGAATTGTTTGAGCTGGATTACATTCTCAAAAAGCAAACTAAACTATATAGCGAGTCTCACAAAGAACTAGCCCCTTTGGTTACTTTCTCGGCAATGAGAGAAAGTAATGCCCCGCCGGCAAGGCGATAAAGAAAAGAAAATAGAAGAGATTAAAAACAATATATTGAACAGTTAATTTACCTCGAAATCCAATCCTCCCTATGTCAAAACAAAACTATCTTGACTACATACAAACCTTACTTCCCCAATCAGAATCGAATGCTTTTGCTGATTTTTATAAACAAAGGCTTCCCAAAACGATTAAAATTGTGACTAGCAAAATTTCACCAGCAGCTTTCAAAGACATAGTTACTAAGCTTTGACGAATCACCAAAGACATACAAATTCCAGATGCTCCCGAATCTCAAGATGGTTCAGATAGACTCGTTGTCGAGACGTGGGCAGGATCCAAAACACTTGGCCAAAGCTTCTTACATCAATGAGGATATATCTATATTCAAGAGCTTTCCGCTAGTCTCTCTGCTCCCCTTTTGGGAGCAAAACCTGGCGACATTATCCTCGATCTCTGTGCCGCTCCTGGCGGTAAAACAGTCCAAATCGCCGATACCGGCGCTTTTGTGGTCGCCAATGAACCTAACAATCCACGCCGTAAAGCACTGATCTACAATCTAAATCGTACAGGAATGTTCAATACTGCTGTTCTCAATCTCGAAGGAACTCGTGTTGGAGGGCAATATCCCCAATTTTTCGATAAAGTTCTCGTGGACGCTCCATGTTCTGGTGAAGGTATGAGTTATAAAACTGGCGGTCCCCTTTCTCGAAATCCAGGCATGATAGAATCTCTCGCTAGAACCCAAGTCAAACTCCTCGCTTCTGCTATCGATGCCTGCAAACCATGATGAATAGTGGTATATTCTACGTGTACGCTCAATACTATAGAAAACGAAGACGTGATAGACATCATTCAGCACCAATATGCTGACCGCGTTCAACTTCTATTTTCCAAAAAATATCGACCTCATCGTGATCATACGGGCGGATTTTTCGTCGCGAAATTTAAGATATCACCGGAGGCGGCTCCGAAATGTACAGACGCGATTAATCACATCTCTACGAATAATTTTGATATTTCTCCCCGCCTTCAATCTCAGATCAAAGAACAACTCTCATTAGATTTTGGTATCTCAGAACTCCCTGATTACTATTTTTTCCTCGCTACGCCACAGAGTATTTATCTTACCTCTTCTGATTATACCAAGATTCATGGAACTATTTCATTAGATAAAATCTGAATTCCGATTTATGATATAGCTCGTGATGGAAGATTTTTACCAACGCATCATCTCGGAAATATCCTCGGTAAATATGCTAGTCATCATGTGATAGCTTTAGATGTTGATCAAGCACAAGCCTATGCAGAATACAAAGATCTAAAAATAATAGAGGAGTATGAGAATTTCGAAAACGGTTTTTATCTTCTCAGTTTTCAAAATATGGGCTATTCACTGACCAAAAAAACTTCAGAAATGATTAAGAATAAAATGCTCTAGGTATATCAATGTTTTTTTTGACGTAAATATAAAACGAAGTACCCATTGATTTTTTAAGAAATACCGATAAAGAAAAGAGAGTTAATTTATCTCTATTTTTTGGTAAACTATGCATCTTGATATTCTTCGTTATTCGTCATCATCATCTCCAACTATTAATCAGCTCAAAAAAGCCACATCATTGTTTGATGATGACTTAGATGAGGTTGAAAATCAAATGAAAAGCTTAGGTATTCAGGCTATTCGTGATGGAGATCCAGAGTTCCCTGTCAAATGCAAAGAAATGACACCCCAGCCTTATATTTTGTATTATCAGGGAGATATTTCTCTTTTGCAGAGACCGATTTTGGGTATTGTTTGACCCAGACAACCTAGTATTTATGCTGGTAAAATATTAGATCGTCTTTTTAAAACCATAGATCGCTATAACTTAGTTACTGTTTCTGGCTTAGCGCCTGGTATAGATCAGCTTGCACACCGTCTTTCTATCAAAAAAGGTATTCCAACCATCGCAGTTTTGGGTGGAGGATTAGGTGAATATCTTCAAAAGTCAGATCGTCATCTTATAGCATCTATAGTAGAAAATTGAGGATTAGTGATTTCAGAATTTAGGTTATTTCAAACGCCAGAAAACTATACTTTCCCACAAAGAAATCGTATTATAGCAGGGTTGTCAGATGTATTATTTCTTCCAGAAGCAGGCAAAAAATCTGGTAGTTTAATTACGGTAGATTTTGCCCACAAGATAGGGAGGCCAATTTATGGGACGCCTTATGATATTTGTTCTATTGAGAGCCAGGGTCTTCACCAACAGATGGAATTAGGTATTGTTAAACCAGTTTTTGAATTTGAATCTATGTTTAAACGCCATTTTTCATCCAAAAAAACAAAAATAATACAAAAACAAATTTCTATAGATCTTTCTTCAGATGAATCTCTTGTCTTACAATGCTTACAAAAAGCCAAAACATGTTCTTTACAATATATTTCAAATTTTACAAAATGTTCTTATATTTCGCTCTTAGGGACTATCACACTCTTAGAACTCAAACAATTAATAATACAGATATCACCTGGTATATATAGTATTTTATAAACCATAAAAAACATAAAAAATAAAAAACGCAAGATCCTTTGCTATTTTAAACACATATTCCCCTTGAAAAGTAATGAATTATTATATATATATGCATCAGTATTTTATATTTTTTCCCGTCTCTATGAGAAATTTCAACAAGAAAGGATTTACCTTGATCGAAATGTTGATCGTGGTAGTAATTATTGGTATTTTGGCATCAGCATTGATTCCAAGACTTACTTCAGTTAAAGACAAAGCAAATGATGTTTCAAGAAAAGTAGCTATGCAATCATTGGTAACAGCTATGAGTTCTTATATCTTGGATAATGGTATCGTTAATGTAGCTACAGGAGATACATTAGCTAGTGGTACAGTTCTTACTGCATTGACAGCTGGAGGTATGAAAAATATTCCAGTAGATCCATCAAATACACCTTCAACAATATTTGGTATTTCTACAACAGGATATGTATATATGACTATTATGAAATGAGGATATGCTACTGGATCATTTTTGATTATAGGAAGAGCAGAGACAGCTGCAGCTGCTAATGCTGTGGAATGTGGTGCTGCAGGTGATTTAAGTGGTACTGTAGATTCAGATACAATAAAACTTTGTACTACGGTTGATATGAAGGCAGCAAATACATGTAGTTTCGCTGCATGTACAGCTAAGAATGCTAGTCAATTGAGAATGGTAGTTAAATACTAAAAATTTCTTATATACAATTTCTAAAACCCACAAATGTGGGTTTTTCTTTTCATTTCTTCTACTCCCATGAGAAATTTCAACAAGAAAGGATTTACCTTGATCGAAATGTTGATCGTGGTAGTAATTATTGGTATTTTAGCATCAGCATTGATTCCAAGACTTACTTCGGTCAAAGATAAAGCAAACGATACGGCTAGAAAGGTAGCTATACAATCATTGATAACTTCGATGACTTCCTATGCTTTGGATAATGGTGCGGTCAATATAGCCACGGGAGATACCGTGACTAGTGGTAAGGTTCTTTCTGCACTCATTGCTGGAGGGCTCAAGAGCATTCCCCTAGATCCATCAAATCTCTCAAAAACAATATTTGGGGTAAATACAACAGGATATGTATATATGGCTATTATGAAATGAGGATATACAACTGGATCATTTTTAATTATAGGGAGAGCAGAGACAGCTGCAGCTGCTAATGCTGTAGAGTGTAATGCAAATGGTGATTTAAGTGGAAGTGTTGATGCAGATACACTAAAACTCTGTACTTCTGTTAATATGAAGCCATGAAATCCATGTAGTTTCTCTGCATGTACAGCAGATAACGGTTCTCAATTGAGAATGGTAGTGAAATACTAAAAATCTATACATATACAAAAAACCCGTCATCTGGCGGGTTTTTCTGTAGTTGCAATTTATTTTTTTGAACCAATAACTCAGAGAATCTCAGTCCACCCACATTCCTCTAATCTCTTTGGTCTCAGATGCTCTGGGATCTCAAATTGATTCAATCATTTCTTATTCAACATAGTCGAAATAGCCCCCAATGTTTTCCTAGAATACGGACAATACAAGTCCAAAAACACAAGTAAATCAGCATATTCTGCTTCTGTCCTATCACTCGCCTTTCCAGTCAATCCCACAATCGCACTTGTTACTTTAGGTGCAGGTTTAAATGCCTTTGCAGGAACTGTTTTGAGATAACGGACACTATGTGCATAGTTAAGTAACCATCGCAAAAATGACTTCTTCCCAGCATCTTCGCTAATCTTGTCAGCGACCTCTTTTTGGATCATAAATACTCCCCCAGCAAAATGCTGTTCTCCATATCCAAAAAATACTCTAAAAATAGGCGAAGTGATGTAATAGGGCAAATTCCCCACAATCAATGTTTTGGATGGATTTAATCATTTTTCACTCAGTAACTTAGGCACATCTACAGTCAAAACATCTTGCAATAAAACTTCCACACTTTCCAATCATGCAACATTCAAGTGATTATCTTTTACCAAGAGTTCATCTTTTTCGATAACCAAGAAATTTGGCGTGATTTGCCAGATCAATTTAGTAAGTGCTCATTTACCAGGACCGATTTCAATCAGCGCTTCACATCACAAATCGTGATACATTTGAGCAATTTTATCACCCAAAAACTGCTTTATTTTCATATCTACCAAGAAATTCTGTCCAAGATAACTTCACATACGAAATAGTCGTCTAAATAAAAAGCGATGTTGCAATATTTCATCAAATCCATAGTCTAGGATTTAGTATTTATCATTCAAGTCAAAAATGAATAAGATTCATCACGTCCCGGTTTTGCTCCAAGAAGTACTTCAATCTGTTCCTAAAGATGCTCAATATATTGTAGATGGAACTTTGGGTCACGGAGGACATACCTTTCATATCTACGAGCAAGCCGCTACCAAACCCCATATGATGGGGATAGATTTGGATGCACATATGCTTGCCAAAGCACAGCAAAATCTGGAAGATCTTCATGACCAGATTGTTTTTGTGCATGGTTCATATACCGAGGTAGACGAGTACATTCACGATCAAGGACGAAAAGGGCTTGATTATTTACTCGTAGATGTTGGGGTAAATATGGAACATTTCAAAGATACTATTCGTGGATTTTCTATCAAAGGAGAAGCTCCGCTTGATATGAGATTTGATGATCAGCAAGAATTTTCTGCTCAGATACTCTTAGCCACATACAGCAAGACTCAGCTTCAGGAAGTGTTTGAAAAATACGCAGAGTTTACTCCTGCAAAAGCATGAGAAATCGCAACTGTCATAGTTACCCAGCGTAAAATCTCGCCTTTGCAAACTACCCTTCAGCTCAAGACACTCCTCAATTCTTGTGGTCTCTGAGAAAAAGCAATCGTAGTTATTTTTCAATCGCTAAGAATCGAAGTAAATCAGGAACTCAAAAATATAGAAACGTTTATTTCCAAAATACCTCTCGTTATGAATCCAGGAGGAAGATGTGCAATTATAACCTTTCATAGTTTAGAAGATAGATTGGTCAAAAATACATTCAAAGAACTCTTGCAAAAGGGATGGACTTTGTATACAAAAAAAGCAATACAAGCGACCTACCAAGAAAAGCAACGCAACAAAGCGTCTAGAAGTGCTAAACTCAGAGTAATTCAGGCTCCTCTTTAGTCTCCAATTAGCAATGAAAACTTTTGCATTTGTTTCTAATAACTCATTAAAAACAGCATATACAAGTCTTTTACTTAAATATAGAAGACAGGATACAATTTGGGATGTGCTCAAAATTATTTTTTTGGTTCTCGTTTTTTTGGTAGCAGCCATTTTTTATCTGCGTTATGTGAGTTTATCTTCGACACGTGGATATTTTCTTAGACAGGAAAATCAAAACTTAAATAACGTATCTTTTAAATATGAAATTCTCAAAACTCAGCTTTTGGAACAAAAACTTAAAAATCGAGGTGTATTAAATGGTGATGCTAGTGAAAGAGAGATGATAGTGGTTCCTATCGATCCAGTTTGAAGTTCTTGAGTACAGACACCAGTAATTACAACGACCAAAATTGATTAATTCCTCGCTATCGCTTATAGAATTGCAGATATTCTTTATCTCATTCATGTATGTTGATGATTGATCTTCTTTTTAAAACATTGGCAGATCCAAATCGCAGGAGAGTAATTCAATTGCTCAAAGAGAGAGATATGACAGTCACAGAAATGCTGACGCATTTTGATATTACGCAGGCTTCGCTTTCTCATCATCTCAATATTCTCAAAAGGTCAAACTTAGTGACCGATCACAGAAGAGGCCAATTTATTTGTTATAGTCTCAATCAGAGTGTGTTTGAGGAATCTATAAGTTTGATTTTGAATATGTTAGTCTAAAAATACTTCACATCCTTTCAGTCCACTATCTCCCAAATCTTGGAGATCCAAATTTTCTAGTGAAATATTTCCTATGCAAGTTCTCCTTAGTTGCGTCAAAATTCCTCACATATGAGCTTGTTTACCCAATCGATGAGCAATGGATCTTATATATGTTCCAGATCATACATCCAATCTGATCTTCATCACGGGGAAATTATATTCATTGATATGGTAGCCATTTATTTTCATTATTCTATATTCGTCGACAATTTCACCAGCTCTTGCGAGCTCATATAATTTTTTTCCATCTTTTTTTTTGGCACTAAAAGGTGTTAAAGGAAGATTAGCTTCAGGGATAATGCTTTCTATATTTTTTTCGAGAAATAACTGTTCAGGTGCTGGAATAAATTGATCATCTTTGACTATACCTATTATTCATTCAGTATTTGTTTCAACACTATATTGTCCATGAATCTCCCAAAAATCAACATCCCAAGTATCACTAGTCTGAGAAAAATCTATCGTAGCTTCATAGCTTTTGTCGAGTCACTGAAGACGAAAAAGTTCTTTGGTTCATTTATCGATTCCAATCAATAATAATCCAGTAGCTAGAGGATCAAGAGTCCCACTATGGCCTATTTTTTGTTTTGGATAGAGATGTTTAAGTTTACGAATAACATCATAACTTGTCATCCCAGTTGGTTTATCGACAGCAAGAATCATAGTATTTCTAGTTATTTAAAAGTTCATCTATTGTTTTCCCTTGAGATTCTGCAATAGCTAATAATTCTTTCAATAAGTCAGTAGTTGCATAGACATCAGAAAGGGCTCTATGTGCACGCTTATTTTGGATGCCAAAATGTTCACACAAAAATCCAAGATTTCTCTTTGGAATTTCAGGACAAAGATGTTTAGTTAGATTTTTGGTACAAATTATTTCAGGCGAAAACGCAGTTCCTAATTGTTCAAAATGTGTATAATGCAAGAATCAATGATCAAAGCGAGCATTATGTGCGACAAATATATCATCCCCCAAAAATGTTAAGAAATCAGGTAAAATTTCACTAATGGTTGGAGAACCTTCTACCATATCATTAGAAATTCCTGTTAATTTTGTGATAAATGACGGAATATGTCTCTCTGGATCAACCAACGATTGAAATTCCCCTATAATTTCATTTCCATCAAAACGAACAGCAGCAATTTCAGTAATAGCATGCTTATATGGGCTTAGACCAGTAGTTTCAAGATCGACAATCACAAATTTTTTACTCATGTAGACAACAAAAAATAAAATTTTATTCTCCAGTATTTTGGAGCAGTCCACATCCTACATTTTGGTCAGGTATTGTCAAGGGAGACCATAGAAAAAATAACATACTTTTTTTGTCACAAACTGTCTACTTATTCGTATACTATAGTAGAAGAATTTACCGTTCCCCTAAATATACAATGAAACTCCAAGAATATTTTACTCACCAGCAGGACATACACCTCTCAGAAGCTGAGAAGTTAGATATGTATCATGCTATTATGGATAAACAAACTAAAAGATCTTTTCTTACAAAAAGGTCTGTTTTGCATGTCAAAACATTTACATATAGTAGTTTTATAGTTGTTCTTTTGTTTGGGTTTTATGGAATGTATTTTTTCCAACAAAATCAATCAATGGAGGGTGATGGCGTATTTTTATCTCCTGCAGGTACTCAAGTACAGGCTGGTTATATAGCTAAAGTCGTCGATTTTGCAGGGACTTTCTATATTGAAAAAGATGGAAAGACAATGCAAACAAGCACAATAAATGATGGAGATGTTGTTGTTCTCCAAAACAATGCACAAGTAATTTTTAATATAGATACAGGTACTCAAGCCAAAATAGTTGGTCCAGCTAAATTTACTATCCAAAAAAAGACAGCAAATAATTTTAGAATAAGTCTTATGTACGGTGATTATGTAGAGATGAAATCCCTACAAACCAAAAATATTCAAGGAGTAGAATTGTCTGTAGACGATATTCTTGTTTCTCAATGATCTAAGACATCATCTATCAATTACCAACTTGTTAAACAAGGGTGAAAGCATGTTATTCAAAATAATTGATCCAAACTTATTGTCATGAATCAAACGTCCAAAAATAAAACAAATCTTGATAGTAAACAGATTTTGGCTATTCAAGGGAATGATGTTTCATTGTTTGATAGTTTTGCTAAATTTGCCAAAGCCATCAATAACAAAGATCTTAGTCAAACATTTTCTCTAGCACTCAATACACCAAATGAAGAAGTTTCTGTATCTAAAATAAAACCAGAAACTGATACAAATTCAGGTACTATATCCACAGCAAAGGTATTACAGCCATTAGCAGAGACAGATATTTTGAGTATTGCAGATACAAATGATGAAGACCAAAATATACCTACTATAGCAGCTGTTGCTCCAAGTAGTCAAAAATCAATATCTACAGAGAAACAAATTGATGTGATCAAAAATAAATTTAATGCACAGTTTGTCCAGTCTGATTTACAAGAAATCTCTATAGCATATTTGTGATGAGAGGCATCTTTTTGAGCAGCTTTAGCTAGTTTAGAAAGCAGAATAAGACAAGTTGCAGATATATTTAAACTTTCTTACCAATCTCCAAAGGGTAGCGAAAAGGAAAAATTGAGTTCACTCGCTAGTAAGTTATGAGAACTTAAGTCTAGTATTGATGCCAAATTCTCTATGCCACCTAAATATCTCCAAAATATCACCAACACACAAGCATGGATCAAATATCTAGCATCTCAAAACTTTGGTCAATCTCAATGAGCGACAGATATAGATATAACTAAATCTCTCCCAGCATCTATCAAATTCTAAATATATACACATAAAGATCAAATCTGACTTTAGGTCAGGTTTTTTCTTGCATTTTTTGTGCAGAAGAATAATGAAGATATGTGTATTTATTTTTTTATGTATTCAATGATTCTTGTATCTTGTCCCTATGACGGAAGAAAAGTAAGACAGTTGATCACTATGCTCCTCAAATCCTGAGCAGCTACTGAAATCAAAAGACTCAATTATGCACAATCATATACGCTCAATGACAAAACAATCAAAAAACAGGAAGAAAAAATGCTTCTCATTTTTGGTGCAGATACTACAAAAATTCAAAATTTATTAATAAAAAATGCTCCAGAAGCAAAGATTTTAGATAACACAGTGATGTAAATATCTATGAAACAGCCGCCTTTGCAACATATACCACAAGTTCCGGGTGTATACCTCTTTAGAAACAAAAAAGAGACTGTTTTGTATATTGGTAAAGCCAAAAATCTCCAAAAAAGAGTTTCTCAATATTTTTCTCCCTGATCTCTGCGAAAACAGGAAATGGTTCAAAAGGCAGAACGTATCGAATTTATCGAGGCCCAAAATGAAAGTGAAGCCCTCTACTTAGAAGACAATCTTATCAAACAATATACTCCAGAATTTAATAATCTCCTCAAAGCAGACAACAGCTATACCTATATCAAAATAACCAATCACCTCTATCCGGAGGTCTTTTTGACGAAGAGAAAATTTAACGATGGATCGACCTATATCGGACCAAAACATAACACAAGAGAACTCAAGAAACTTCTCCAATATTTTAGACAAATTCTTCAACGAAGAGGCTGTAAAATAGCTCAATTCAAACAAAAAAAAGTCTGTTCTGATTATTATTTCGGTTTGTGTAAAGGACGATGTACCTTAACATTGGACGCCCAGCAAGCACAAAAAGATATGCACTATATTACCAATTTTTTCAAAGGGAATACAGGTCCCGTGGAGCAAGAAATTCGTCAGAGAATTGCCGAAGCGATAGAACAGCAACATTTTGAATGGGCAGCAAAACTCAGAGATATGCTCCTGCAAATGGAGCAATTTACAGAAAAACAAACGGTAGTGTTGTCTCAGTCAATTTCATGACACATCCTCCAAATCAGAGATCTCGGAAGTCGACGAGTCTATGTTGTTCTCTATTTTTATCAGGGGAAAATCATCGACGTGATCCGTCAAAAAATCTCCAAAGATGACTATGAACAAGATTCTCTGTTGGCGGTTCTCAGGAGTGAATATGGCGAGTTTGTGGAACAAGATGATCTCTGGATTTCCATGCCCAAGTCACCCAAAAAAACCGACCGCCAAGAACTCAAATTATTCCTTGATCGTTGTTTTGAGTCGTTTATTGCGACCAATACATTTCAAGAGTGAACTTTGCTCAACGATCTTCTAAAAACATTAGAAACCAAATATCAACTTTCTTGTTTTCCCTACCGTATAGAGTGTCTAGATATTTCACATTTTAGTGGGGATCGAGCGAGTGGTGGATTATCATGTAATGTTGGTGGCGCTAAATATCCACATGGATACCGCAAATATAAAATAGCTGAAGACCATGGTGGCGATGATTACGCTTCATTGGAAGAAGTAGTAAAGCGCAGATTTGCTTTCGATCAAGAATTCTTAAATTTGCCAAATCTTTTCGTTTTGGATGGGGGAAAGGGACAATTACAAACCATTAAACGTTGTATTGCTCGTGATCCGGAACTCACTCATCGTACACAAAATGTTCAGTTTGTCAGTTTGGGAAAATGAGAGGCAAGACAAACATCCAAAATAGGCCAAATAGGAAAAAAGGATATTATTTGAGAGAAACTCTATATTTTGGATGCTAAGAGCATCAGAGAAATTCCGATCACCTACGATGCTGCTGATCAAATTCTCCTTCGTCTTCGTGATGAGGCACATAGATTTGCTAATGCTTACAGAACTAAGCAAATGGGAAAAGACTGGAAACCAGATAAATAAACCTCTAGCAAATACATTACCAAAAATTACAGTATATTTGATTTTAGTTTATTACAAAATGTATCATGAAAACACTTCAAAAACTTATTGTTTTTGTTTTATTAATTTCACCTATCTTTGCATTTGCCAAAACCACCAAAGCGAAAGTTGTAAAAAAACCAGCAACAGCCATTATAAAAGTATTGCCAGTCCCAAATACTACAAGCACAAATGCACAGTGATCTGCCTCATCTGCTCAAGATGCAAAAATGGGTGCAAATCGAGTAATGCCTCCAATAAATAATGGCTCAAAAACCTATACATTTGATGAGACTGCTGTGAAAACATTGGCAAATCAGACAAGCTCTTTACTTAGAGTAAATTGTGATGGATTGCAGGTACTCAAGGATCTCTGATTCACAGAGAATACACCAAGTATTTTTTCTTTGGGGGTAAGTAATGGTGATTTTGATTATAATTTCGATGTAAGAAATTGTACCTTATGGTGATCTAAAACAAATCAACAATGGACAAACAGTCCTGTCACAGAAGCACAAGCGCTCAAATTTGCAAAAGATTTTATGGCTTCTAAATATTTAGCCAAGAAAATATTTTCTCAATACGGAAATCCAATAGTTATAGCCAAAAATAATAATTCAGTTCGTCCTATGTATGACGGAAAAATGGGCGGAAGTATTTCTGCCGAAACAGCAGTTCCTTTTAGTGGAATCACTATTGATCCAAATGATACCGGAGATGTAAATCCGCAATATGTTTCATTTTCAATTCTTTTCCCATATGTAATCGACGGAAAAGGTGTATATAATAATTATGGAAATAGAGCATGAATTACCGTAGAAGTGACTGCAGAATGAGTTTCAAGTATCAACGCTCAATTGCTTCCCTTTAAATGAGCAATTAGAAATGCGGACAAGATGACTGCCGAAGATATGTCTACGTATATCAAAAAATGAGGAAACAATCAATATCGATGATCAGAAGAAACTGTGAATCTCTGAAAACCAGAACAAATTCTTGTATTATTCACTTTACGAAGAAATAATATCAACGAAACATATCTGTCTTCTGGAATTAAATTTAGTACAAAACTCAAACCAGATCAGTGGACACAACAAGCATATGAAATGACACTTTCTGACTATAGAATAGGAAATAATAACTATGGATATTAATTATTTATCTTAATCATGTACAATGACTGTTTACTCCTTCTCTCAGATTCAGGTATTTCAACAATGTCCTCGTAAATATCAGTATAAATATGTAGAAAAAATCAAAGATACTGAATTTGAATCGTCGCCTGACCTTATTTTGGGGCAAAGCGTCCATGCAACATTGGAACGTATGTATAATCAGATTAATGTATTTGCTATCCCAAGCAAAGAGCATGTGATCGCAGAATTTCACCGTACGCGAAATGATGAATACGCCAAGGCTACTGCCCAAAAAGAATTGCAAATCAAAGGTGAACAGACTATTGAAGACTATATTAGAAGAGGAGAACACTATTTGGAAGCGTATTATGACAAACACGCACCTTTTGGTGAAACCAAAATAATTGGAACAGAGACACAATTAGTTTTTACCTTAAATGAATCTCTCAAACAACAATTTCGTGGAGTTATCGATAGAATCGACAAAGACGGCGATACATTTATTATCAACGATTACAAAACCAACAAAAATCTTCCACCAGAACAAAAACAAGAATATACAGATCAATTGACACTCTATGGCTTAGCGATCCAACAACATTACGGGAAATATTTAAAAAAGATAAAAGCCAGATTGCATTATTTACATTTTGATGTGGAAGACGAACGAGAGATTACAGAAGAACGTTTGGCTGCAGTTCGCGAAAAATATGCTGCAATGATCGAACAAATCGAACATAAAAAATTCAATTACAACATGGGAGATCACAAAACCTTTGAGCCCAAAGGGAATCCATATTGCAATTATTGTGAATATACAAGCATCTGTCCTTTGCGAGCACATCTGAAGTACGAAGATGAGTGAGTGGCAGAATTATGAGAAAAGACCATCAAATGACTCGTAGATGAATATGTGCGCTATGGGAAAGCGGAATCTGAAGCGAAAAAACAGAAAGAAATGATCAAACCATTCTTGATTTCCTATTTGGAGAAACATGATTTACTTAAATTGATTGGTCAAGAATTTCAACTCAGCGCCTCAGAATCTCTAAGCATCTCCGTCAAAGACAAACCTGCCGTCATAGACTACCTCAAATCTCTATGAATTCTGAATGAAGTCATGGATATCGATAGATTTAAATTTGAAGCCCTTATCAAAAAAGGAGACATCGATGATGCTCCAATTTCTGCTGCAATTGAAAAGAATCCTAGTTGGAGATTGACTCCAGGAAAGAAGAAATAACTGCCTGAATAAAATAATAAAATTATAGTGTAGAAATAAGTTTTTCTAAATTTTCTATGTCTTGCTGATCTGCTTCAGTTTGTTTAATTTCCGTTGCTTTGATGGTGTTTAATTTCGAAATAATGCTATTTTGTTGTTCTTTGTTTTGGGTTTGAAGAGCTCCGTTTATAGCATGTACGCATTCTTCATAAAGGTACTCTATGTAAGCGTCGGTAAGTTGATCTGTTTCTAGAAGTTGCTTGATATTGTCAGCTGGGGATCGGAGCCCAGAAACTTTATTCAAAACAGCTAAAATATAGTCTTTTTTGCTCATGAGAGAGTGGTAAATATAAATCCATCAAAGTATACTCAAAAATATTGTTTTGTCAAAAAAGATAAATTAATTGACATTTTATATAAATTAACTATACACATTTTGTAAAATAAAAAATATAATTAACTAAAACATAAAGAAAGGAAAAATGTATGAAAAAAAACAAAATGTATTATCGGATTAAAGATCTGATTGAAAAAAAAAGAGGAGATAAGAAATTCTATATGGGAGAAATTATTGTATATACAATTCTTATTGGCTTTATAGCTTTGGCTCTTGGAGCTGCTAGCAATTTCTTCGATGATGGGACATTCCTTACTCCAAAGATATATAAATGGTATTTCGTAATATGTATAGCTGTTATAGTTATTATTATAACGTATATTGGTTTGTATAGAACGATAGCTAAAGAAAGTGAAATTCAAAAGAAAGGAGAGGATCTCCTTGAAGAATTTACCTCATTTGAAGAAAGTGGCTGTGAAGATTTTACATTGTTTGAAGAAATTCGTGTTGAGTCACGGACAGATGTCCTCTGGGCAATATCAGACCTCAAAGAAATGTTGGAAAAAGAACAATCTTCTCCATCTTATGTCATAGATACACAGAAAAAATTATATATGGATATCTATATGATTATTCTTAGAGAAAAAGTAAGGTGGAAATATCTAGTCAGAAAAATATTTCTTTCTCTATATTCTATATGGGTAGTTGCAAAATGTATTCATATATATTTGGTAGGTCAGAATGTTATTTCATGGAGTTATTGGTATTTCGGTATTGAAGTAGTTTTGTTGGTTATTTTGGCTTTGTATACATTTACTCTTGGGTTTGATGTGTCGGAACAAGAGGTTATAGAACGGGCCAAGAAAATATACAAAAAATATAATGAAATAGGAGGCAATGATAACGGTAAAGCGTATGGCTATAAAACCTATCATCCGGAGCATCTTGAATCTGTCATGAGAGGACTTAGAGAACTGTTAAACTATTGAAGCAAAAACCATCGCTGATGGAGGACTTCATATTGGCTAGTATTCAATTAACAATTAAAAAAACTAAAATAAAAAAATCACCATGGCAACAATTTTAACAAATTCTCATACCTGTCTCTTTTGTGGAAAACCCATAGAGCAGAGATATGAAGAAGATCTTCCTTATTATGAGTGTAATTGCTCGGACGCCGTAAAGGATAGACTCATTACAGAGGAAATTCAAAAACTAGAAACAACGCGTCCAAAGAGAAAATTTAGGATCAAACAAGAACAGGTTCTGTATCCTATCATTGAAAAAGACTAAATTATTGCTTATCTACAAAAAAGACCGCCTTGATTATTTGTCAGAGCGGTTTTTTCTTATACGTAAATATTAGCGGAAAATCACATTATCGTTTCCTTCAAAATAATCCGGATCATCTTCTTCATCGGGAAGAGATGCTATTTTTTGTGCACAAGTTGGACAATGAATTGCAATAGGATCCCCAAGACGAATTGCTTGAATCATCATGTCTTCTATATTGATAGTTTCGTCTCTAGAATTGATTGGGAATATTTCTTCTTCAGAATGTTCTTGTTCGAGTTTGATATTTTCTTCTCCAAGGACGTATTTCCCACTGTATTCTTCTACAGTTACCGAGCGAACAAATTCCGCTTCACAGGTATCACAAGTGCTATTTATTTCACAATTAATATTTTCAAGTTCTACAAAAACAGAATCTTTGCTAAGACTTTGCAAGGCAATATCGCCTGAAATTCCATCCTCAGTGAGTCCAGGTAAATTTTCTGTCCATTTTTTTTCAAAAATAACTTCATCAGATCTCCCAGCTTCTTGGAGAAGATCACCCACTTTTATAATAAAAGCTTTGTCTTTCATTGTCAAAAAAATAATATAAGCTAAAATTAGATTTACCTTTATGTGTTCATGTGTATGAAAATAGCTGGATTAGCTACCATCGATACAATTCCATTATTACATTTTGCCGGTCAAAAAGCAATATATTCTGTATGGAATACCAAAATTTGAGCAGACACTCGTTGTGTCGTCTGAGTTTCTGGTTGAGCAGACAGTATGCTGCTCAGTGTGCTTCTCTGGCAATACTTCAAAACCCAAAAATATTCAACTGAGCATATTCATTTTGTGCATCTGCATCACGGAGTTAGAGATGCGAGTGACTCAGAAGAAGCCCTGGTCAGACAGTTTTTCGGAGGAGCGGAGCTCACGGTGATGCATAGATCATCTCACTGACCAGCCACAGAAAATCAACTCAGAAAACGAAGATATGGACAATTTTTCTCAGCGATGAAATCAGTAAATGCGGAATTACTTTTTCTCTGACATCACTTAGATGACCGCATAGAAACTACGATGCTCAATGTCCTCCGTGGATGTAATATTCAATGATTCCTATGAATCAAAGCTGAGGAATCTCACTATTTATTGTGAGGAAAGACGGTTCTGAGACCGCTATTAAATCTTAGAAAACAAGAAATTATGGAGCTTGTAGACACAAATACAATCCCATACGTTCAAGACGCATCCAATTTTGAAGCAAGCACAAGCATAAGAAATCAAATCAGACTTTCTTTCTTGCCCAATTGTTATTCACAGGATGGATTTGTAGAAACCATGAACGGATTGTATTCTAGGTACGAAAAACTCTTAGAACCCAAAAATCTCCTCATCTCAATTCCAAAAAGTCCAAGTCGATGAGTGGTGGGAGCATATAAATTATCTATTTCAAGGCATGTATTGACTCCACAAGACCTGGTCAATATCCGAAAAATCCTCCAAGTCTCAGGTGGAATAACTGCTCCCACAGTCACAGAATTTCACCGCTTCGCGACCAAATCTGCAAAATGATGGAAAACTTTACATGATTTGACTATGATGATCGCCCACGATGAGTTATATTTTTTCATAGGCCCTCATCGTTTCCGAGAAAAAACAATTGAAGCTGAACACAAAATCACTACGCTCAAAACTGGATGGAGATATCCAAAATTTGGTGATGTTTTCAAAGGGAAAACACGAAACCAGTTTTGTATCACCCAAAAAATTCCTCTCTTTTGGAGATCATTTGTCCCCGTACGTGCACAAAATTCACAGATTCTCGAACGAGATAGAACAGTTCTTTCATCATCTACTACTACATAATGACTCCAGATCTTCTTATGCAACAATTACCGCCAGAATGACAAGGGTTTGTCGTAACTTTAAGTAATCTTTTGGGAATCAGCTCGACACTTTTGATATGGATTGTAATTTGATGTGTAGTGTATTTGATAGGATTATTGATACTCACACAAATTCACCAGAAAATTGTCCAAAAGAGAGAAAAATCACTCGAATCCTATACATTATCCGTAGATACACTGATCTACGAAGCTCAAAAAGCAAGCGCAAACTGAACTATAGATCCAGCAAGCTGCGCTTGGATTAACAACTGGGATTCCAAGCAAAGTTACTTAGCATCTTATGCTAAACTTAAAATTATAGCAAAAAACGACTTCTCAGAGAGAGAAATCGATCTTGGAAAGGCGTATCGTAATTATTATGCAGTTAAAAGCGTAGAAAATATTTTGGGTAGCATCTTGGTTATAGTGACTATCTGAGCATATAAACTTTTCTGGTAAGACTACTCTTCATGAATTCATCTGGTTTTGATAAGTTTTGCTTCTTCTTTTTCTAATTCGGGAGTTATTTGATGATGCGTAGTATCTTTTGGCGTCTCTTTTTTGCTTTCTCCTCAAATAGTATTGGTGAGTTCCTCAACTCATAACCAAATAGTATTACCTATTGTTTTTAAAATAGATTCTTTTTGTTTTGTTGTATGTTTCTCAATACTGTCTTTTTCAATTTCTTCTGTTTGTATTTCTTCCTCAGCTAGTGAATCAGTCATCTCAAAAAACAAAAAGTAAAATAATGTATACCTAAGTGTAGTTATTTTGTTGTAAATTACAAATGTTTGAAATTACAGAAAATCCCGATTAAAAAAACCGGGATCTCGAGTGATAGTGGTCATTAAAAATGATTGTGCGAGTTGAAATAGAATGACTGATGCTCAGCAACTGGGTATTGTTTCCAGAATTCAATATTCTTTGAATAAAATGGCTTTGCGATCTTTTTATCATTAATCATTTCGATAATTAACTCAGCAAATGCAATCCAGTTTTTAAATAGTGGATTTAATACCTTTTCGCAAAATTCAGGATCAAATTTTGTCATAAAATTCAAAGGATTTTCCCTAGATGAAAGTTGGATATTAATAGATTGAGTGAAATGAGGCATTTGACCAGGGATAATTTTGGTCTCATCCACAATACCTATTTGTAGGCTTGGTGACTTTGGTAGATAAGAGATAATACCTACACTTGTATTCCAGTTACACAGAGGAGTTAATTTTAATAATAACTCTCTTTCTGTTTGTCCATGTTCTCCATGAAAAAATGGATGCGAATTAATTTGAACGTCGTTTTCTGTCATATTATAGTATTTATTGGTTTATTTTTATTTTAAATAATCTATAGGTATTTTATAAATAAAGTCAAGTAAATATATAAGTAGTTATTCTCAGGTTTACAAAAGCATTGCAATTTTTCTCAAAATCCATAAAATCACCTCCAAGCAATAGGTGCTAATTTTAGATATAAGATATATCAATTATGGATTTTGACCCAAAAAAGAATTATTACGAAATACTTGGTGTCTGAGAAGATGCTACACAAGATGATCTCAAAAAAGCTTTTAGAAAGGCAGCTGTAAAGCATCATCCAGATCGTGGAGGAGACAAAGCTAAGTTTCAAGAAATGAATGAGGCATACCAAGTTCTCTGAGATGCTAAAAAAAGATCTCAATATGATTCATACCGTAAATGAGGATTTTGAGGTTTTGACGGTGGTCAGGGAGGATTTGATTTTGGAGGGCAAGGATGATTTGGTGGATTTGATGGAGTAGATTTGGGAGATATTTTTGGAAGTATGTTTGGTGGATGATTTGGCGGACAATCACAAAGATCGTTCTCTGGAGAAGATATTCAGATTGGAATTACCATTACATTTGAAGAATCATTTCTTGGTGTAGATAAAAAAGTTTCCTATTCTAGAGATACTAAGATAGATGGAATAAACGAACAAACTTGTAAAAACTGTCATGGAAGAGGAAAGGTAGCCAAGACAATGCAGACTCCATTTGGAATGATGCAAACACAAGCGGCTTGTCCAGAATGTGGTGGTGCTGGTAAGACATATACCAAAAATGGTAGAGATGTAGCTAGTCCTTTTGAAAGTCAAAAAGAAATCGTAGAAGTACATATCCCAGAAGGAATCAACGATGGAGTATATATTAAATTTACTGGAAAGTGAAACCAGTGACTCAATGGTCAAGATGGTGATTTGTATATCAAAATTTCCATAGCAGCATCTGCTCTTTATGAAAGAAAAGGAGATAGTCTTTATGTAAAAGCAGCTGTTACTTTGTTTGATTTAGTATTAGGTGGGGAAGTACAAATAAGCCATCCTGAATGAAAAATGAAGATTAAGATTCCTAAGGCAACGCAAATCGGTGATATGGTTAAGATTGCTGGAAAGTGATTCGGTAAATCAGGGATCTTCGGTAAAAAATGAGATCTCTTTGTTATTCCCAAAGTCGAAGTTCCTAAGAAGCTGAGCAAGGATGAAGAAAAATTATGGAGTCAATTGAGAGATAGTAAATAGTTTGAGCCCCGCAATTTTGCGGGGTTTCTTTAAATCTAAGAGAAACTCAAATCCATTGCATTTTCCATGCAAAAAAATACAAGAAACAAAGACTATTTATACTTTGAAAAAATACGTATGCTTATTACCATCACAGGAATGAATGGGAGTTGAAAATCTACTGCAGCCACAATAATAGCAGAGAAACTTGGATATGAATATATATCTATAGGAAATATGAAAAGAGCCCTGGCTGCTGAGATGTGAATTAGTATCTCTGAATTTGATGAGCTTGGACTTCGTCCAGAAAACCAAAAAGATTTTGATCTCAAATATGAAGATTATCAGAGATCACTCTCTAGCGATGCAAATATTATTTTAGATAGTAGACTTGGATTTTGGTGTCAGCCAAATTCTTTCAAGGTTTTCCTTACGGTAGATGCGCATGAAGCAGCGAAAAGAATCTTTGCTCAGAAAAGAGAAACAGATAGTTATGCAACCCAAGAGGAAGTATACCTAGCAACCAAAGGAAGAAATGATGAAATGCTCGAAAGATTTCAGAAATTATATAACGTAAATTATCAAGATACCTCAAACTTTGATCTCGTTATAGACACTACAGGCAAGACCACAGATGAAACCGTTTCCATGATTATGGATGCCTTTACTCAACGACAAACCAACCATGCATAAAAAACCAGATTTTTCTTCTTATGTAAAAAAAATTAAAACATATTGGGCTATACTTGTTCCCTTTTTGATTATACTTGTTTGATTTGTTGTTCGAATGATCCAGAGGCAAACAAGTTTACCAGATCTTTTCAATTATGTCCCAGCAGATGCTCAGCAAGTCTTAATAAATCGACCTGCTAGAAATATTGGAAATGCTCAACAACTTGCCCTTAGCCAAGTTCCACAATGAGTTACAGCACAATTTCAGCAAATTTCTCTGATGCTTATGGTTCAGGTTGGACAAGCTACGGGAGATCAATTATTGCTTCTCGAAACATACGATTGATTTTCTCCTCAAGATTTCCTTGCAACACTTAATCCAGAGACAGAAATAACATATAGTTACAAACGTTTGGAAGATGGTCGTTATTTGTTTGCGCCCAAAGAATTGCTTTCTGTGTATATGAAACCAGAAGCAGGGAAATGATTTTTCTCAACATCAGTGCTTAGTGATTTTGCAAAAATCTATAAATCATATGGTATGACTATGATTTCTCGCAATAAATCTGCACTAGGTTTACCTGTTCAGTTTAGTCAATTATTTGCAAATGTAGACTATGTCATTATGGGTATAGATACTCAAAAAAAAGATATTTCTTTCGTTTCTCATGTGATTTTTCACAAAGAGAATCCTTGGACTTGAGAAGATTTTTCTCCACAATTTACTGAATATCTCAAAGCATCAACTATGGCATATGTGGAATTTGGACCTATTGCGTCATTGATTCCTCCACCACAACTTGATACGTCTTTGACAGGAGATAATCTAGTCCAAAATGCTGTTTTAGGAGAATTTACCCAACAATTATTTCGCCAACATACTGCTCTAATACTCAGTAAATGAAGTAATCCTACTAATCTTTGAGTCACCATTGCTGCATCTGATCCAGGATTATTTACCAAATTAAAACCTTGGATGCCAACATTGGGTCAATGGCTCAAAAACCAAGAACGACTATCCGGATCAATTTTTTCACCAGTAGAAACAGCAAGTAAAATTGGATATATGATAACGGTAGGGGAAGGACAACAAATCTGATTATTTTTGGAGCAAGACGGTAAACAGACTACAGTACGTATAGGAAATCCATTATTGGATTGAGATTCATCGCAAACACTTTTATATAGAGACAAGAGTTTAGCAACACTGAATATTGATGTAGATCAAACATTAGGTTTGTATAAACAACTCCTTAATATGTGAATGCAAACGGATCTAACAGCGCAAGATACATTGAGTACTCAACTCAAAGGCAAATCAGTTCGCGCAACTATTTTCGCTGATGAATATGGATTATGATTAGAGGGTGAAATCAAGTAATTTAAAAAATACAAAAAACTCCGAGACTGATTCATCCCGGAGTTTTTTTAAAGATTGATTTTTACTCTTCAATAAGTGGTTCAATCAAATCCATAATGTGTTGTTGTACAATAGATTTTGCTTGGTCCGATTGTACAATTGGCCATTTTCTTTCAGTTCCCAACTCAAGGTGAATGCCCCTGAGTTTTTCCATTTTTTTAGCATCACTTTCGTGTTTGTGGTTTTTTTCGACACCACTCATAAATCTTTCTCCATCAAATAAGATGGCAAGATCTTCAGGAAGAAGATGACTGTTGATTTTTTCCAAAAATGCTTTATCAACACCATCTCCCATTCCCCATGCAATACCAGTCCAGGTATAATCTTCAGCAATAATCCAGGTTCCTTCATTAAGCCTTGCTTCCAAAGTAGCCTGATATTGTGTTCTATTGATCACATGTACCAACTGAAATTCTCTTGGAGAAAGGTCATACGTATTTCCTTTTCTTAAATAGTCATTAAGAATTGTTCCAGATGGTTCAAGACTATAGATTCCATATTTAAGATATTCAGCTTTAATTCCCATTTTTGCAAGAGCTTCTATGGTCATTTCTGCTTGCGTGGTTTTCCCGAGATTATTGATCCCATAGAAAACAATGAGTTTCCCTCTTTTTGTCGTTTCCATAATTATTTTGTATTTAAAATTAATTTTTATTTTATTAGTGAATACAGATATAAAGAAAAAAGTCAAGTATATGTCTATAAGAAAAACTATTTCTATTGAAAAAGATAGGCAGTAGAGTATATACTCAGAATACTATTTATTTCCTAATTTCCCCTTTATGAAGAGATTTCTCCCTTTACTTGTAATTACCCTTGTTTTAGCAGGATGTGGAACAACATCAACTATACCATCCACTACTATTTCTCGAGATGGACAGACATCGACATGACCACTTTTGGTAAACAAAGAAAGTAAATATACCTTCAATTTTGATATGGCGAAGCCAAAAATCACCGAAATGAAAAACTGGACATCTCTACTAGAGTGATTTACTGCGCTTTGGAAAAATATTCATACGCCATCAGAAAATGATATGGTATTTTATAAGTCTCCAGAAGGAAAGACAGAATGTTCATGAGGAATAGAGTTATTAGATCAACATGGAAAACTACTCCAAACAATCCCTTTTGATACATATATGAAACCAAATGCAAAATTTGTATATACTGGACATTATGAATGAACCGGAATTGGTTTAGAATTATCCGAAGCTCAAAAAACTAAGTTTTCAGATCAAGGTCGACTTGTAACCAAAGCAAATAGTTGATTTTTAGCAAATCTTCAAAAAACAAATCCATATCAAGACACAGAATCAGGTCTTTCTCCAACTGAAGAACGAGTGAATTGATTATCTCAAATTGGTGGATCTTCTATTGAATATCAGAGATACCCGTACAATACATTATTGGTAACTAGTGATTTGGTTTTGCATCTCTATCATAAAATTTTTGATAATGCTTTGAAAGCTTATGAAGAAACCAAAGCAAGACCAACTATGCAAGTATTTGCTTCTAATATGCTCAATAAATTTGAACAATTAGCTAAAAAAGAGAAAAATCCAGACCTTAAACGTCAGTAC